>JALYIN010000469.1 GCA_030775765.1 Verrucomicrobiota bacterium | reverse complement strand
AGGGATGAGACCGCGCAAAGCGTAAAAGTCACCGTGAGGAACGTTGTCGGATCGAACGCGCCGACGTTGTAAAGCAAGCTGCGAAGAGCGCTACTGCTCAGAACACCAAGAACAAGACCGATACCGGTACCGAAGAGAACCAGCTTCGCGGCCCGGCCAATGACGAGGCGCAAGACATCGGCCCGTTGTGCGCCCAGCGCCATCCGCACCCCGATCTCGTGCGTGCGTTGCACAACCAGAAAAGACATCACGCCGTAAATACCGACCGAGGCGAGCATGAGGGCCACGGCGGCAAAGACTCCGATCAGGACCACCGAGAGGCGCCGCGGCGCGATCGAATCGGCCGCGACTTGTTCGAGCGTGCGCACGTTCGCGGCCGGAAGATCGGGATCGAGCCGGCTGATTTCGCGGCGAATCGCCGTCGTCAGCGAACGCGGGTCCTGCGCGCTGCGCACCGCCAGGATCATCCCGCGATATGGCCGTTGATTATGCGCCTGGTAGTATTCGGGTTTGGGATCGAGGTCGAGACCGCGATGCCGCATGTCGGCCACGAGCCCAACGATCGTGAGCCATTTCACGTCGGGCTTGCGCGGGTCGTCGAAGGTAATGCGTTTGCCAATTACCTCCTGGTTTGGAAACCATTTCTTGGCGAAGGAATTGTTAACGATGATCACACCCGGACCGTCGAACTGGTCGCCCTCATTGAAGAAGCGACCCTGCAAGAGCGGGACCTTGATGGCCGAAAAATATTCCGGAGTAACATCGCGGATTTCTTCGTCGGGATAAACCTTGTCCACCGCCGGGTCGCGGCCTTCGATGGCGAAAGAGCTGTCGCTGTTAGTCCCGCTCAGTGGCAGAATGCTGGTGAACGCCGCGGCTTCAACTCCCGGCAACGCTTTCACGCGCCGGGTGGCTTCGGCATAGAAGTCGGCGACCGGTTTCCCCCGCGGATATTTTAATACCGGCAACGCGACTTCCATCGTCAGCACGTTCTTCGTTTCGAAGCCGGGGTGGACGTTCTGGAGGCGGGCGAAGCTCTTCAACAACAGGCCGGCACCCACGAGCAGGACCAGGGCGAGCGCCACTTCCGCGATGACCAGAGCGTTGCGCAGGCGATTCCGCCGGATGCCGCTGGTCGAACCGCGGCCCCCTTCCTTGAGCGCCTCGGTCAATTCCGGCTTGCCGCTGGCCAGCGCCGGAATGAGTCCGATCACAATTCCCGTGACGACCGCGGTTACCAGGGTCACCACGAGCACGCGCAGGTCCAGAGTGACTTCGGCGAGCCGCGGCACTGTCTGGGCCCCGATCGACTTGAGAAGGTCCAATCCCCAAATCGCGAGCACCACGCCAGCCGTTCCGCCGACGAGCGCGAGAAGAATGCTTTCCGAAAGCATCTGGCGCACGAGCTGCATCCGGCCGGCGCCAAGCGCGAGACGAATCGCGAACTCGCGCTCCCGCGCTCCCGCCCGCGCGAGAAACATGGTGGTGAGGTTCGCGCACGCGATCAAAAGCACCATCGCCACCGCGCCGAGCAGGATCATCAAGGCCGGCCGCATCCCGCCGATGACCAGGTCATGCAACGGATAGATGGCCGCGCCGAACTTTGTCGAGGGTCCGTAGTTGTCCGGGAAGAGAGGCAGCCAATTGGCCACAATCGTATTCGCCTCCGCCTGCGCCTGGGCGATCGTGGCCCCGCGTTTCAACCGGCCGACAACGCCGTAGCTGCGAGACCCGCGCGATTCTAGCTCGGACTTAGTGAACGCGATCGGCTTCCACATATCCGCCCGTTCGGCAAAGGTTCCGCCTTGCACGCCAAACAGGGGCAGAGGGAATTCAAAGTTCGCGGGCATGATCCCAACGACGGTGACGCCGCGCCCGTTGATTGAAACCTGCGTGCCGACGAGTTGCGGATCGGAATTGAAACGCCGCCGCCAGAGTCGTTCGCTGATCACGACGACGCTATCATTGCCTTCGCCGAATTCGCTGTCATTAAAAACGCGGCCCTTGATAGGCGAAACGCCCAGCAGCGGAAACAGACTCGGGGTCACCGTCGCCCCCTGGATTCGTTCCGGCATATCGCCACCGGTGAGATTGAAGTCCGCGAAATTGAACGCGGCGATACGCTCATAGCTGCGCGTCTGTTTTTGCCAATCGAGAAATTCCGGCGCGGAAACCGGGATCTGGTCGAGCCCCTGCCCGCTGAATTTTTCGAAGAGCAGAACGAGATTCTGCGGGGCCTTGAAGGGCAACGGACGGATCAGGAGCGCGTTGACCAGGCTGAAGACCGCCGTGTTGGCCGCGATCGCGAGAGCAACGGTGATGACTGCTACCAGGGTAAATCCAGGCGTCTTAAGCAGAGTCCGAAAAGCGAGGCGGATGGAGTGGATCATAATGACGACGCTCGAATGACGAAGTGGACCGCCGCGCCGCGAAATTCGGACTTTGTCATTCCTTCGACATTTGTTATTCGTGCTTCGTCATTTTCGTTATTCATAACGAAGGGCCTCCATCGGATCCAAACGCATGGCCGCTCGCGCGGGCAGGTAACAGGCAGCCAGTCCCACGATGAACAAAATTATCGGCACCAGCGCGAAGCTCGGCGGATCGTGCGCGGAAATCCCGTGCAGACTTCCGGACAACAGCTTCGCCAGGAAAAATGCGCTCACGAATCCGATCACAAGGCCGGTCAAAATCAGCCGCAGTCCCTGACCAGTAACGAGCCGCAGGACGTCACGGGTTTGGGCGCCGAGCGCCATGCGAACGCCGATTTCCTGGGTCCGTTGCCGCACAGAGTACGACATCACGCCGTAAAGGCCGAGCGAAGCGAGAAAGAGCGCAAGCCCGGCGAAAATGGTGAAGAGCGTGCCGAAAAAACGCCGGTCCCAGAACGATTGTGCGACAACTTCGTCCATCGTTAGGACGCGATAGATCGGAAGGTCTTTATTCACCCCGAGGACCGTGTTGCGCGCGAGGTTGGCAAACTTCGTGGGGTCGGTCTTCGTCCGGACCATGACCGACATGAACCGATCTGAGACCTGGCCTTGCGCGAAATAGACGGCCGGCATAGGACGGTGATTCGTCAGACGATCGTAAATGACCGGCCTAACGACTCCGACAATCGTCGCCCACTTTGGCGGGTCGCCCGCTCCAGAAAGCGTGCGCAATTGGTGCCCGATCGGATCCTGGTTCGGGAACCAGGCACGCGCACCGTCTTCATCGATGACAGCAACGCGGGGCGCGTCTTTGCTATCGGCGACGGAAAAATCCCGTCCGCGCATGAGCGGGATGCGCGCCGTTTGGAAATAGCCCGGTGTAATCGTCAATTGGCGCAATTGGCGCGCGTCCTGGAGCTGTTTCGGTTCCGCTTCGCCTTCGAGAACGAACGCGCTCGTTCCGATATTTCCAGAAGCTGGAAGAGAAGTGGTCGCTCCGGCGCTCTCCACGCCAGGCGAGTTCGACAGTTTCGGAATGAGCTGCTCGAAGAAGCGGGCGGCGATCTCAGTTTCGGGGAATTGCAGCTCGGGAAGGCCGACGCGGAACGTGAGAGTGCGCGACGGATCCATCCCGATATCGGTTTTCTGCAAATACATGAAGCTGCGCATCATCAGGCCCGCGCCGATGAGGAGCACCAGAGCGAGGGCCACTTCCGCGATGACGAGCGAATTGCGCATCCGCTGGCCTTTCATGCCGCCCGCGCCGGTGCGACCGCCTTCTTTGAGAGCGTCAACGAGGCGCGGGTTGGAGGCTTGCAAAGCCGGTAACAATCCAAAGAGGATGCTGGAGAACGCGCCGATGCCGAGGGCGAAAGAAAAGACGCGCCAGTCGAAATCGAAGTGGATCCAATACGGAACCTCGTTCGGAAGCGCGGTCAGCATCAGGTCCACGCCCCACACGGCAAAGAGCAAGCCAAGAGCGCTGCCGACCATTCCAAGGACAATACTTTCCGCGAGAAGTTGCCGGATAATTTGCCGCCGCGACGCGCCGAGCGCGAGACGGATCCCAACTTCCTTTGCGCGCGTCGCGCCGCGGGCCAGGAGAAGGTTGGCGACGTTCGCGCAGGCAATCAGGTGAACGAAAAGGACCGCGCCCATGACCAGCAGCGTGAGCGTCTTGAAATTTCGCACCATCTCTTCGCGGAACGGCGTCACGTGCACGCCGCAACCGCTGTTCGTTTCCGGATGCTGTCCCGCGATCCGCGCCGTGATGGCCTCGAGCTCCGCGCGCGCCTGCTCGATCGACACGCCTTTCTTCACCTTGCCGATGCAATCGAGGAAGAAATTGCCCCGCGGATGATCTTTCTCCTGCATTTGGAGCGGCATCCAGATGTCGCAAATCTCGGGGAACCGCCAGCCTTTCGGCATGACGCCGATTACCGTGACCTGCTTGCCGTTGATCGGAATAGTTTTGCCGACCACCCCGCGGTCCCCGCCAAAATGTTCCTGCCAGACCTGATAGCCGATCAACGCGACGGGCGGGGCGTTCAGCTCATCTTCCTCCGGACGGAACTGCCGGCCGAGGAT
>JALYIN010000468.1 GCA_030775765.1 Verrucomicrobiota bacterium | reverse complement strand
AGCCAGTCGTGTCGCTAATCCACCAGCGAATCGCGCTTAACGCGTTCAGGCTGCCTGCGAATCTCCGGACGTTTTCCAAATCGCCTGGATTTTTTTCCCGGAGGCGCTTTCGGATGTCGCGCGCTTTTTCGTAGCTCGCGATCGCCCCGGAATAGTCGCTCAGGTTTGGTTTGCGCGGGTTGCCTTGAAGTTCGCCGACTTTTTCGTAGGCCGCTGCGAGCTCGCCGTGCAATTGAGAATCGCCGGCGGATTCTTGCGCGAGAGAGTCGAGATATTCCAGGGCCCGCTGGACGAGGGCGCGGCGGGCGTCAGTCGATCCTTCAAGACGTTCGATTTTTGGAGCGATATCAAAAAGGAGCGCGTTCGAAAGCTTGCGCACGTCCGCAAAACGCCGCTCTGCCCGGTCGCGTTGCGCGGTGGCGCGCCGCGCTTCCCAGAATGTCGCGATGATTCCTCCGACCAAGGTGAGAAAAACGAGAACCGCGGCGGCGACGCCCACCTTGTGCCGGCGAATAAACTTTCCGCTCCGGTAACGAAGCGTATCCTTGCGCGCGATCACCGGCAATCCTTCGAGGTGCCGGCGAATGTCGTCGGAGAATTGCGCCACGGAGGCGTAGCGGCGCGCAGGTTCCTTACGCATCGCTTTCAGAACGATGTTGTCGAGATCGCCGCGGAGAGAGGTCGCGCGACTTTTTAAGTTGCGAAGGGACCCAGGTTTCAAACTTGCGCCGCGGACGGTGCTGGGCCGTTCCGGTTCCTGATGGGCAATGGCGCGTGCGATCTCCTCGGCGGTGCGCGTCTTGAGGCGGTAAGGGCGCTGGCCGGTCAGCAGTTCGTAGAGGAGCACGCCTAACGAGTAGACATCAGTAGCCGTGGTAATCTTTTCGCCTTTGACCTGTTCCGGGCTGGCGTATTCCGGCGTCATGATTTGCTGGCCGGCCATGGTTTGGGCGAGAGCGTCCTCTTCGCTGCCGAGCAGTTTGGCGATGCCGAAGTCGAGCAGCTTCGGTTCGCCGTCGGGCGTCACCAGGATGTTCGACGGTTTCAAGTCGCGATGGATGACGAGATTCTGATGCGCGTAGGTAACAGCCGCGCAGGCCTTGCGAAACAGATTCAGGCGATCGGCGGTTGAGAGAGCGTGCGAGTCGCAATAGATGCCGATCGGATCGCCCTTCACATATTCCATGACGAAGTAGGGGAGTCCGTCGTCGGTCGTCCCGCCGTCGATGAGCCGCGCGATGTTCGGGTGATCGAGTTGAGCAAGGATCTGCCGCTCGTTGCGGAACCGGCGGAGAATGTCGTCGGTATCGAGGCCGCGCCGGACGAGCTTGATCGCGACTTCCTTTCGATATTCGTCGTCCGCGCGCGCCGCGAGATAAACCGCGCCGAGACCGCCCCGGCCGATTTCGCGAATGATTTTGTAGGTACCGAAGTGACGGCCAGCCAGGGGTTCGGGCGCCGGTTCCGGGAACAAATCCCGCGGCATTTCCAAGGCGGGCTGCTCGATGAAGTCATTGGCCTCGTTGTCGGACGCGAGGAGGGATTCGATCTCACTTCGAAGCTCGTCGTCGTCGCCGCATTCGTTATCGAGGAGGGTGGCGCGTTCCCGCGGCGCGAGATCGACCGCGGCCTCGAAGAGTTCCTTCACGCGTCCCCAGCGTGTGCCGTCCGGAACCCTCATTTTGCTTCAGGCATGAGTTCCCGCCGGAGCCACGCCTTGGCCATGCGCCATTCGCGTTTCACGGTGCGAGGAGAAACCTGAAGCACTTCCCCGACTTCTTCATTCGTTAGGCCGCCGAAGAAGCGGAGCTCGACGATCTGGCTTTGCCGGGGATCGAGGGCGAGCAAATCCTTCAAGGCGTCGTCCAACGCTATGAGATCGACGCTGCGTTCCGCGGCAGGCGCAAGCGCTTCGTCAAAGGCGAGTTTATCCCAGTCGCCTCCCCGTTTCTCCGCGCGATGAGTGCGCGCGTAATCCACCAGGATCCGCCGCATGACCTGCGCGGCGACGCCGAAAAAGTGGGCGCGGTTTTGCCACGTCGTCGTCGCTTGGTCGACCAGGCGCAGATAGGCTTCATGGACAAGTCCAGTTGCCTGCAAGGTGTGATCCGGGCGCTCCCGCTGGATATACTGGTGAGCAAGCGTCCGCAATTCTTCATAGACGAGTGGCATCAATCTCGCCGGCGCTTCCGCGTCCCCTCCACTCCAGTCGACGAGCATTTGCGTAACCTGCTCTCGTGGTGCCAGCGCGATCATACAGCGAAGCCTTGTGGGATCATGCGGTCGTCACCTGCCTTTATCAGCGGAAGAAGGAGAATGCAGCATTCAACAGCGCTGGGCAATTTTAAACGAAAGGCGTTGAACGCAACTCAGCTAGGCAATTCAACATTAATGGCCCCTTTTGGACCCGGTTCCCGCTTTAGCTCGATGAAGGAGTCCGCATTTACCATGAAAAATCTTCTTACCCTGATCCTGCCGCTCATTTTTGCGACCCACATGACCGCGCAGGCCGGACACGTAGAAATCCATTCCAGCGCCCCAGGATCAGCTTCGATCCACTTGAGCGAGAACCCAGCGCTTTCTGCGGAGAGGGATACCGTCCCGACCGGCTTAACGAGCCGTGCTCTGGCGTCCGCCGATTTTGATGAAGATGGCGTGCCCGATTTGGTGACCGCTTGCGCCGGTCCTGGCGGAGGCGGCATGGTGTTGATCCGACGCGGCAACGTGGACGCGATTTATCCCAATAGCGCCGAAGCCCGCGCTCGCCGGGAACGTGGGGAACTCACGGCGGCGGCTTTTTTAGCCGACACGAAAAACTTTAGCGTCCCGGAGACAGCGGACTTTATCGGCGCGGGGGACTTCGATGCGGACGGGCATTGGGACATCGTCACCGCACGAAATGGTGGCAACAAACTGTATTGGTTGAGAGGCGACGGACATGGCGGGTTTGCCGAACCGAAGATCATCTATTTGCCGGGGGCGGTTACGAGCCTTGGCACCGGCGAGGTGAATCGCCCCGATGGATTAACCGATATTGCCGTCGGAATTGTGATGGAAGAGGGCGCGCGCCTGCTAATTTATGAATCCCCACAAGGCGCGCTGCGCGGGGCACCCGAGAGTTTTCCATTGCCCGCCCCAGCGACCGCTCTGGCCTTCGGACAACTGGATGACGATCAGACGCCTGATGTTGCAATCGCATCGGGCAGCGAGGTGATCACTGTTCACGGCAGAGATCGAAAGCTTTCATTAGACGAGGAACACCGGGCCGGGGTGAAACCGGCGCAAGTAAGCGCGATCAAATTCGACGCGGCTGTGCTGTCAGTCGTGGCGGGTGACTTTTCCGGCACCGCTGGACAAAAGCTGGCGGTGCTGACCGCGGACGGTCGCGTGCGCGTGCTTGAACGCGATGGCCGCGAAGTGATGGCAATGAGTGTGTCCGCCGGAGCTTCTGGCTCATCTTCGCCAACGCGCCTGCTCGCGGCGAAAGTTTCCAGTTTGCCGAAAGATGATCTCCTCGTCTTTGGGCGCGCTAGCGCCGTGCAGATTTTAACGACAACCAAACCGGGCTTGTCGGGAGCCGGGAAAAACGTAACGAGTGCAGGGGCGCAATTGAATCTGGCAGCCTCGCTCACGGCTGATTCAGAAGTTACAGGCGTCCTCCCGATGCGGTTGAATGCGGATGCTTTGCAGGACCTGGTCATGGTAACCGCCACGGGTGTTACTCCATCGGTCCTGGAGACCCAGGCGGCAGCGACTTACGTCGTCAACATTGACGGAGTTACGAACGATAAGACACCAGGCGACGGCATCTGCGCGGATGCGAACGGGAACTGCAGTTTTAACGCCGCTTTGCAGGAGGCTGACGCGCACCCTGGCGCAGACACGATCACTTTCAATATTCCGGGCGGCGGAGTGCACACTATCACGCACGGTTTTGGCCAATATGCCAATGAAGCGGTAACCATTGATGGCACGACGCAACCGGGGGGCAGAATCGAAATTGTCGCAAGCGGCGATTACCCGATCGTGTTTTACGGCGGCAACAGCGTGCTGCGCGGTGTCGCCGTTTACGGAAGCGGCGGTGCGGTCATACTACCGACAAGCGGCAACATTATTGAAGGAAACTATATTGGGTTCCGCGCGGACGGGAGCAAGCCGATTGGCTTTGGCGCTTACGGCAGCGGCATCTACTTTCAAGGTGGGGTGAACGGCAGCCTCCACGGAGGCAATAATCTCATCGGCGGAACGACGACGCAGGCGCGCAACGTGATTTCGAACTGCGATGCGGCGGTGTACCTTCTCGGGGACGCCGGGGGGAATGTCATCCAGGGCAATTACATAGGCACCAATGTCGCCGGCACTGCTGCGCTGCCGAATAACCTCGTTATTCGCTGCGGTTATGCCGTCACGATCGGCGGCGCGACTGCTGGCGCGGGGAACCTGATCTCAGGCAATGGTGGGCAGCCGGCGATTGATATCAACGGCGGTAGTGCCCTCGTGCAAGGCAATCTAATTGGCACGACAGCCGATGGAACTCAGCCGCTGGCCAACGGCTGGATCGGCATCGATGTGGGGGGCAACGAAGCGCTCACCATCGGAGGCACTACCGCAGCGGCACGCAATGTGATCGCGGCCAATTATATTGGCATCCGGATTGTGCATGACTCCGGCGGGGGTGCTCTCATCCAGGGTAATTATATCGGCACGAATGCGCAGGCTACCGGCACATTGCCTAACACGGGTCCAGGTATCTCACTGAGCGGGACACGTGATGTGACGATCGGCGGAACTCTCCCCGGCGCACGTAACGTTGTTTCTGGCAACGGCGGAAATGGAATCGAACTGGTAGGTGGAGTGAACGGCACGCCCTGCCGGAATGTCGTCGTGCAAGGCAACCTGATCGGCACCGACGTAACCGGGGCAGTCGCACTTCCGAATGGAACCAACGGTGTCGACTTAGGCTCCGCGGATAATTCGCGCATCGGCGGCACCACGGTGGAAGCGCGCAATGTCATCTCCGGCAATCGCGAAAACGGCGTTCGCCTTTATGCCAGTTTCAGCAATCCGAATCGCGTCGAGGGCAATTACATTGGTCTTGACCGGTTCGGCACAGGAGCTCTCGGCAACCGGCAGCATGGCGTCTATTTTGCTGGCCAGGCGCACGCCATTGTCGGTGGAACGGCCGCTGGCGCGGGCAACGTCATTGCCTTCAACCGCGGCCCTGGCATCGGCTCACTCAGTGCCCCCATTTATGGGGCGGTTCTCTCTAACTCTATTTTCTCCAATTTAGGGCTTGGAATCGACGCGGGTGACAATGGTCCGAATCGGTATAGTGGTACGTGGGGCGAGGCCCCTGTCATTACAGCCATCAGCACCTCCGGCTCGCAAACTACAATCTCCGGCAGTCTGCGAACGTATACCTTCGGCGGCCAGAAAGCTCCCTACACGATTCAATTCTTCTCGAATCGCAGTCCCGATTTCTCCGGCTACGGCGAAGGCGAAACCCTGGTGGGACAAACGACAATCAATGCCGGTTCGACCGAAGCTGTGTCCTTAGCGCTACGATTACACCGGCAGTTCCACCCGGACGATATATTAGCGCGGTGGCAGTGGGCGCGAGCGAGCCCCAAAGTACAAACATAACGACTGTTAGCTCTGAATTCTCCTTCAACGCGCGCGTGATAGGGGACACGACACCTGAGAATACGCCACTGCGCCTTGAGCTTATTACTCCGATGCTCGGGGGGGATAACGGAATCGTGACGGCTACCATTATCGGAGAAGGAATCGTCAATGGCGTGACAGTGCTGCTTCGGCGTGCCGGTCAACCAGACATCATTGGTGTGATAACCAGCACAGACGGATATTCCCTCACCGCGCGTTTCAATCTGACCGGCCAGGCACAAGGTGGGTGGGATGTGGTTGTGACAAGGCCCGATGGGACGTCGGCAACGCTTCCGGCTGCCTTTACGATTCAGGCGACGCGCGCCGCTAAGGGCTTCGTTGAAATTCTTGGCCGCAACAAGGTCGGGCCGCACAGAGATTCGACCTTCTATGTATCCTACGGGAACTCCGGCAACGTCGATATATATGATGTAATGCTACTGTTACACCTTCCTAAGGGTGCCTCGGTCAGAGCATTGAATGGTTTGGGGTTGCCGCCAGACTTCCAGCCTGCGCCGGGATTAGAAGGAATTAGCATCGAGACGCCGACAGAGACGCTCGTGCCGATTTGGTTCTATTACTTACCTGCCAACGAAAATAGAAGCATTACCTTCGTCATCAATCTCCGGGATAAATTGCCAGCGCCAGCTGACTTTGAGTTGAAGGCGGAGCTACTACTGCCACCGCCATCAGAAGCGGAATTTTCACGGACCGGCGACTATGCAGCGCTCCCGACGTGGTATGGCCCATCACATAGAAAAAATCCGTTTTTCCTGGCCTTATTGTCTTGGGAGCTAGCGAAGGCCCAAGCCCGGGGGCAGTCGGATCCCGCTTCAAACTTCCAGGCGGCCCCAAAAGTGGGAGATCAGGCGAGTCAGACCAACGGCGAGGGCGAACCTGGACCCGGCGACCCTTTTTACAAAGCCGATAGCAATTTTGCGAGCGCCGCCAAAATGAATGATGCCATGAATAATGGGACTTTTAAGGGCGCGCTTGACCAAGGTCCTATACCATTTCCGTACGCGTATGCCGGCGGCATTGCTCTAACGATTATTGCCGGTGGCGTAGCCCTGGGAGCCGGAGTTCCCCTAGGCACGATAGCTCTTGTCGTCTCAGGGTTATTTTCAATTTGGGGAATCATTTCTACCGGCTTGTCGGCCCAGGCCGCCGTCGCGAAATACGTTATTCACGTCGACAATTCCCACGATCCGAACGAAATGGTCGGACCGGCCGGGGTAGGATCGCCGCGATATATCTCCGGTGATGGGCGATTCGGTTACAGTGTCTTCTTCGAAAACAAACCAAACGCGACAGCGCCGGCCCAAAACGTCGTTGTAACCGATCAACTCGATACCTCGAAGTTTGACTTATCGACCTTTAGTTTTGGTCCGATCCGGCTTGGCGATTCCACCATTATCACTCCTTCTCTGGGTCAGAAATCTCTCAGTCTGGACGTGGATTTGCGGCCTTCGAAAAACCTGATTGTCAGAGTAATCGCCGGAGTTGATTCCTTAACCGGCCTGGTAACGTGGAATTTCCAGGCCATCGATCGCGCTACCGGCCAGCCGCCGGAGGATATCACGGTAGGATTCCTGCCGCCAAACGTAAACGGAACCGAAGGCGAAGGCAGTGTCTTGTTCACGGTCGAGCCGAAAGCGGGTTTAGCCACGAGCACGACATTTTCAAACAAGGCTACAATCGTGTTTGACGGCAACCCGCCGCTGGACACCAACTCGTGGCTGAACACGATTGATAACTCTCCACCGGTAAGCCAGGTACAAGCTTTGGCGTCCGGGCAGAGCTCAACGCACTTCCAGGTCTCATGGAACGGAAGCGACTCAGGGGCTGGCATCAGCACTTACACCATCTTTGTTTCCGAAAACGGGGGAGCTTATAGGGTTTGGCTCGGAAACACGACGTTGACCTCAGCCTTCTTCGACGGCAACCCAAACTCAAGCTACTCCTTCTATAGCGTTGCCCAGGATGGCGCTGGCAACGTTGAAACCGCGCCAGCTGTCGCTGACGCGACCGTCTTATCCACGCCTTCGGGTCAACTCTTAAACATATCTACGCGTCTGCGCGTGCAGACCGGCGACAACGTTCTCATTGGAGGTTTTATTATCACCGGAACCGAAACAAAGAAGGTCCTGATTCGCGGGATCGGCCCATCGCTGGCTAACTTTGGAATCACCAACGCCCTGGGGGACACAACCCTGGAACTTTACCAGGGCAACACCTTGCTCGCGAGCAACGACAATTGGAAAATCAGGAGTGACGGCAGCAGCCAGCAGGCCGAGATTGAAGCGACCACTATTCCGCCCAGCAACGACCTCGAATCGGCGATCCTCAGGTCGCTCGCCCCTGGCTCTTATACGGCCGTTCTGCGCGGGAAAAATAATCTGACGGGGATAGGCGTCGTCGAGAGCTATGACCTTGATCAAACGGCCAACTCCAAACTCGCGAACATCGCCACCCGCGGCTTTGTAGACATTAACGAGAATGTCATGATCGGCGGTCTTATTGTCGGCGGCCACAACGGCTCGGGCGCACGCGTGCTAGTGCGCGCCATTGGCCCATCCCTCACTGCCTTCGGAGTGCCAGGTGCGCTCTCAGATCCGATTGTCGAACTGCGGGATGGCAATGGCTCGAAAGTGGCCGAGAACGACAACTGGAAGAATACACAACAAGCGGAGATCGAGGCGACTGCTCTTGCTCCGACTAATGATATGGAGTCGGCGATCCTAACCACGCTTCCCGCCGGGAACTTCACCGCCGTCGTGCGAGGATCCAATAACACAACCGGCGTTGCGTTGGTCGAAGTATATAACGTCCAATGATGGGCGGAGCAACGCGCGTCCGGGGACATGCGGGAGCATTTCCCTCCGGAAAGAAAACAGGGAAATCGTCATGCGAGGAAATACACCGGTCAAAGTCCCATTCATCGCGTTGACGTGGTTCCTGAGCTGGGCAGCGGCCACGCAATTAGCGGCGCAAATAACCTATGTAAGCGTCGATGCCAACGGCAATAATCTCCAGTTACGCCAGATCAACGCGGATGGCAGTGGCGACACCCAAGTTGGGCTGCCCTTCGCTACCTTCGTTTTTCCCACCTGGTCGCGGGACGGCGCCCGTCTTGCCATCACCGCCAAAGATCCCTCGCGCCCGAACGAGCGTAGCCAGAATGTCTTTTCGATCAACACGGCAAGCGGCGCGATCCAGCAAGTAACCGCTTTCAATGACTTCTTCGATCCGCAGTCAGGCGTAACTATTTATAACTTTCCCTACTACAAGGCCTTCTCGCCCGATCGCACTCTGCTGGCGACCAACTCTTTTATTCAATACGGGGGCGATCCCGGGACCGCGACCACCACTCCGGTGCTGGAAATTTATTCCACCGGCGCCTTTGCGAATCCGCTCCAGGTGCACGTCGATAAAGGCAGAAACGGGAAGCATCATGGCGGCGAAGGCGTAGACTGGTCGCCCACGCAGAATGTGCTCGTCGCTCCGCTTGAAGGGAGTGCGCCCTTTCAAAGCGGCGGCGGCAACGGGGAGGTTACCGCGCTCGCCTTGCTCGATCCAGTGGATGCTGCCGTCCAGAAAGGACGCTTTCGTCAAATTACCTTCCCGCGCGCGGACGGCCAATCGAGCGGAGGAAATTCCTTTCTTTGGGGTGAGCACGATTACGAGCCGAAGTTTTCGCCTAATGGACAAGGAGTGGCTTATGTCCGCTCGTTTCAAAATCATTTCCTGCTGAGCAACCCGAACCCGGAGCCGGTGGTGCAAGCGCTACGGATTGTCAACGTGAATACCGGGGCCGACGTTAAGGTGCTCGACATTCCGCAGGCCTTCTATGTCACGGCGCTGGATTGGTCGCCGGACGGCACGCAGCTTGTCTTCGATGTAGGCCAGCAGGCAAATGGACCCCCCGGTCCTTTGCAACAAGCCCGGCCGGAGACGGTGGAAATCTACATTGTCAATGTCGATGGTACCGGGCTGCGCAAATTGCGTGGCGCCGGCAGCGGCACGCCCGCGTGGAAGCCGGCCGTAGCCCCACAG
>JALYIN010000467.1 GCA_030775765.1 Verrucomicrobiota bacterium | reverse complement strand
GATCCACGCCTGTAACGCACGGAAACGCACCAAGTCATGTCAAAAATGTGCTTGCCGTTATGAAGCGGGATTGGTAAAAATAAGGTTGTGATTTCTGCCAAATCACGCGTCGATCGATATGATGCAGCGGCTCGCCCGGCCGGCGACCTGGAAGCTGCGATGCCAGTTGTTTACGAGGAACTTCGCCGGCTGGCAGGCAGCTACCTGCGCGACGAGCGCCGGGACCATACGCTGCAACCGACCGCTCTCGTGCACGAGGCTTACCTGCGGCTACGCGACCAGCGGCAGATCAATTACGCGAATCGAGCACAGGTTCTCGGGCTCGCTGCGAGAATGATGCGACGGATTCTCGCCAACCACGCGCGCGACCGCATTGCGGGCAAGCGCGGTGGCGAAGAGGCAGTGCGAGTGACGCTCGATGAGGCGCTCGATTTCTTCGAGACGCGCGACGTTAACGTCGTTGCGCTGAATGACGCGCTGGAAGAACTGATATCGGTCGATGCGCGGCAGGCCCAAATCATCGAACTGCGTTTCTTCGGCGGGTTAACAGTCGACGAAGTGGCCGAGGTCCTGAGTGTCTCAGCCGCTACCGTGAACCGCGAGTGGGCGATGGCTCGCTTGTGGCTGAAACTTCGGCTCTCCCGCGCGATTTAGCGCGAACGGGGGCAAAGGGTTCGCATGGAATCGCATAGTCGCAACGGAAACTCGGCGGAAAACTGGCAGCAGTTGAAGAGTATCCTTGCCGGAGCCCTCGACCGCGATCCTGCCAATCGCGAGGACTACGTGGCAGAAGCTTGCGGCGGCGACGCAAAGCTGCGGGAGGAGGTGGAAGTCCTGCTGGGGCAAGATTCACGCTGTGTCGACCTGTGCGCGGAGGATGCAGTTGGAAGACGAGATGAAGGAGACGATTCGACGTTCATTGGCTCCCGGATAGGAGCCTACCGGATCGATCGGGAGATTGGCCGCGGCGGAATGGGCGCAGTTTACCTCGCGGAGCGCGCGGACGGCGAGTTTCAGAAGAAGGTTGCAATTAAGCTACTGAAGCGCGGTACCGATACGGACGAAGTGCTGCGACGGTTCCGCGTCGAACGGCAGATCCTTGCCCGGCTCGAACATCCCAACATCGCGCGCTTGCTCGACGCGGGCACAAGTCCGGAAGGTCTTCCATTCCTCGTCATGGAGTATGTGCCGGGCGAGCCGATTACTTATTTTTGTCGGACGAAGGCGTTAACTATCGTGAACCGGCTACGACTGTTCCTGAAAGTCTGCAAGGCAGTGGAATTCGCGCACGAACGCCACGTTATTCACCGCGACTTAAAGCCGACGAACATTCTTGTGACTGCGGACGGCGAGCCGAAGTTACTCGACTTTGGAATCGCCAAGTTAGTCGGTCCGGGCGATGATTTGAATGAGCGAACTTTGACATCGCAGCAGCGCTTTACTCCGGGCTGCGCCTCGCCTGAACAAGCATTGGGTAAGCCGGTGACGCCGGCCAGCGACGTTTATGCGCTTGGCGCTCTCCTCTATGAGCTTCTGACGGAGCAGAATCCACATCGCTTTGAATCCACAGATCACTCACCCCAGGAATTTGCCCGAGTTATTGCCGAAGAAGAACCGCAACGCCCCAGCCAAATCGTGACCGATCCGCGACTTCGGCGAAGCCTCCGAGGGGACATCGAGAACATCGTGCTTGTTGCGTTGCGTAAAGAGCCCGCGCGACGTTACGCTTCCGTGGCAGAGCTGGAGGCGGACGTTGAACATTATCTGGCGGCTCGGCCGATTAAGGCGCGGCCTAACGCCATCGGCTATCGCACCCGCCGGTTTTTCGTGCGCAAGAAGGCACTGATCGGCGGCGCTGCGCTGCTAGCAACGTTGGGTATTGCTCTTGGACTAATCATATCCCGGTATAGCAACGCGGTGCGTGGTCAATATCTGGCGGCTGGGACTTCGGAGAAGAGCGTCGCTGTGCTTCCCTTCGATCCGAGCGACGGCGATCAGATGACCTCACGTATCGCCAAAGCTCTCCAGGAAGAAGTGCTGAGCGATCTTGCCAAAGTAGCGGAGTTGAGGGTGATCAGCCGCGAGAGTGTGATGAGCTACACGCCAGCGCCGACGCGAGACATTAGAGAGATCGCCCGCGCACTTAACGTATCACATGTTGTTGAAGGCAGCGTTCGCCGCGAGGGGAACAAACTTCATGTTGCTGCTCGACTGATCGACGCGCGGAACGATGCGTCTGTCTGGAGTGAGACTTACGATCGTGACATCGGGAATGTCCTTGTTCTCGAGAACGAAATCGCCAAAACCATCGCCCGCCGTCTTCGAGCAGAGATGTCTCTAAGTGAGCGAGCCGCGATTGACGAGATCCCGACGACCGACGCCGTCGCTTACGACCTATATTCCCAGGCCAGGGAGCTAAGTCGGGATGTATCCGACCAGAACCATTCGCGAAAGAATCTACCGGAAGCAGTGCGCTTATTGAACGAAGCGATTGCTCGCGATCCGAATTTTCTGCTTGCCTACTGTGATCTTGCCAGGGCGCACAACAATATCTACCTGCAAGGGATCGATCATACGCCGGAGCGTCTGAAGCTGGCCAACGCCGCGATACAAGAAGCGCTCGCCCTTCGTCCAGAATCGGGTGAGGCCCATCTTGTTTTGGCGGACTATTACTATCACGGCCTGCGCAACTACGACCGCGCGCTCGCAGAGCTCGAGCAGGCGCGTCGTCACTTACCAAATGATCCGCGCCTGTATGCATACCTTGGTTACATCAAGAGAAAACAAGGCCGGTGGGCGGAGTCTAACCGTGCTTTAGAAAAGTCCGTGGAGCTAGATCCTCGAAACTTCCTTACCATCCATCAACTAGCCCTAAGTTATGAATATGAACGCCGCTACGCCGATGTGCTGCGGATGTACGAACGGGCTTTGGCCGTTCGCCCTAACGACCCGGTAACGCTCTCTTTCATCCCGGAAATAATGCTGAACTGGCGCGCCGAAACCAAGCCTCTCCATGAAACAATGCCTCGTTTAATTGCCGCGCATCCAGACTTGGCGAGTGATCTCGATGTGCCGAAGTATGCGCTTTGTGAGCGCGACCCGGATGTCACGGCGCGAATGCTTTCGCACGTGCCTGCGGAAGGAGAACCGGAAAGCGACGTGATTTATCCAGCGGCGTGGTACGAGGCATTGGTCGCGCGCGCTTTCGAAGATCTGCCTAAAGCCTACGCGGCTTTCGAGAAGGCCCGCGTGCAAGCTGAGGAGCAGGCTGCGGCACGACCGGACTCCGGCGCAGCTCTGAGTCTCGTCGGTATGATTGACGCGGGTCTCGGACATAAGGAGGAAGCTATTGCGGAAGGACGCCGTGCTTGTGAGCTTCTGCCAATTTCGAAGGATGCTATCTTCGGCTTTGATGTGACGGTGAATCTGGCGCTCATCTATGCCTGGACGGGCGAGAACAACTTGGCGCTCGAGCAACTCGCTGCGGCCGCGGCAATGCCAGGCGATCTGAGTTATGGCCAACTAAAACTCAACCCGCAGTGGGACTCTTTACGCAATGATCCGCGCTTTGAAGCCCTGGTCACGTCGATGGCCCCGCGCTGATTGCGGCGGCAGTGCGTTAGAGCGGCGTCGCAACAGGAAGATCGGCTCGCCCTACAGGGGCGACTGTCCCCCATTCGGAGTCGGAGGACTTTGCTAGAGCGACTCGGAAATTCCAAAGCGCGTGATCCTCATCGATTCCCACAGATGCAACGAGACAAGCCCAGAACCACACGTTACCAAGGAAAGTAACGGTGGCCTCGTTGCGCCATCGTCGCTCCTGCTCGTAGAGGTGCGTAGAGGCTCGCCATGGGCGTCCAGAAGGGATTGATGCGTCACAGGCCCCGATACGGGCGATCCGCGAGCTTTGCGAGGGCGCTAATCGGCCATTGAGACCGCCCTTTGTCGTCGAGGCATTCAGTTGCCCATTCGGGATCAGATTCTCCGAGCTCAAAAGCCGATTCGAATAACAACGCATAGCATTCATCGATGCCTGTTCCGTAGCGCGGCAACTCTGCGAGCGAAACCTCTCTCCCAAAGTGGATCCTGCGCTCGGAATACGCGGTTTCCGATAGTCTCCCACCCCTTATGCTCGCTGCGTGTCCTGCGAGGCAGCCTGCACATGGTCGTGCGTGCGCAAAGATGGAAGGGGCTGTTTACCAGAGATCGTATTCGCGAATTCTCTGGTCATCAGTTGCCGCTCTGATTCCGCGGTAATCTGTCTCATTCTATGTGACACTTAGTCAAAAGGGGAACGGACCCCCTAGGCTCCAGGGAGCCTCCGTTCGTTAGGCAACGCGCGAAGTTCGCGCAACTATTGTTTCATCAACTCTTCGCGACGGTTTTTGCGGACGGCCGATCGGTGAATCGTGTCAGCACGGATTCTGTTTGATCGTGGCTGCGATCGTCGCGGTCAATCAAAATCGCTGAGTTCGATTAGAAATCCGATGTACTGCCCAATACCGGCATTAGGTGTTGCCGTTTTTTTGCCGTTTCATGCTCGTTGATTGTGCTAATCCTGATCCGGCGTTCCGGCCAATGATGAGAAGCTGCATTTTCCCGCCTGGGGAAGTCAGAATGCGCATGCTTTTTCGAAATCTTCGGCGGGTTTGCCTGCGGTAGTGATGACGAAACAACCGATGGAACCGTCTGTCCAGCTAACGACAGTGCGGCCCTTCAAGCTGGCAGTAAAACGCTTTCCGTTTTTCTTGGACCGGGAGCTACATTCATATCGCGGGCCGATTCCTCGAACCATACAAGCGCTTCCTTGCTCGAGATAAAGTCCGCTATCCGGCCTTCGAGTGTAAACGATATTTTCATGCTCCCCATTCCCGCCTCCTCGTCATAGACGAAAACCATTCCTTCGGTGACGCCGGCGGCCGTCTTCTGGAATTCCGTCGTAGCATCCTTCTTCGAGGCCAGTTTGAATTTTATGACGTCGATATCGGAGCCCAATTGGGGGAGCAACAGATCACTCAGTGAGCCCTTATAAGGATCGAAGTTTGTCGAGGACCTCTTGTTAAGCGCTGGATTGTTCGTCGAACGAAAGAAGAAGAATCCTGCTACGAGGACCCCGACGCATAACAGCCGCAGCCCGCGATCCACGGCCATTTCTTCGACTTGGATTGAGGAGCAATGGGCGCGGTGCCGGGCAATTGAGGTTCCATATTGGTTAAGTGGGATACGATTAACTTAGGTTCAGCGGGTCGAGGTTAGTGGAGGCGGTTTGATTGGAGGGAAGGAGGGGAGCAGCGGAGAAGCGAATAAGCAGATCATCCCGTTCCTTCTCTAGCGTGCACACATCATTTCGGCTCAAATACCGTCGGCTGCTTTTTCGGTAACGAAAGCTCAGCCGGAAAATCAGGAAGGATCTGCGCCAGGGTCGCCGTCTCCTGCAGCCCGGCGCCATCGATGAACGTCCAATTCTTCCCGGCGTCTTCTGAGACAGCGATGAGAAAACCGTTTGCGTGCCCCTTCTTTTTCGCACCCTCCATGCGCACGACCTGGGGGACCACCGCGAACAGCTTATTATTCGCCGCCACGACCCGCTTGGGCTCACTGACTTCTATGCCGAGGATTGTGACGCCATGATCTTTCATGTCTTCGACAGCTTGTCGCGTCGTCTCAATCATCTTGTCCCGCCCGCCCATCATCTCGATAACCTTCGGATAGACAAAATCCGCCACCCGCGCGTAGTTCCCGGAAGTGAGCGCGGCATTGCTCTCCATGGCGAGGGCGCGGATTCGGTTTGCCCATGCTCGCTTTCGCGCTTCGTCGAGTTGCTCCGGTGACATCTGCTTATCCAGCAGAGCCATGAGTTTCTTGGATTGTTCCTCTCCTTGGTCGGATGCCAGGAGAAACCATTTGTAGGCCTCCACCACATCCTTCGTCACGCCTTCTGCGTTCATGTAGCAAATGCCGAGACTCTCTTGACTGGCAGCCTGGTTCTGCTCGGCGGCTTTGCGATACCACTTTGCCGCTTCCACCAAGTCCTTCGGCACGCCTTCCCCCTGGTCATAGCAGTAGCCCAGGTTGTGCTGAGCCATGGCGAAATTTTGTGCAGCCGCCTTACGATACCATTTTACAGCTTCCACTGGATCTTTCGGCACGCCGAGCCCGTGCGCGTAGCAACGGGCCAGATTGTATTGGCCCCCGGGGTTATTTTGGTCCGCGGCCTTTCGATACCATTTTACCGCCTCGACCGAATCCTTCTCCACTCCTTTCCCTTCCTCGTAGTAGTAGCCCAGAGCGTCCTGGGCTTTTGCGTAATTTTGGTCCGCCGCCTTGCGGTACCATTTCGCTGCCTCGGCCAGATCTTTCGTCGCCCCCTGGCCCCTGGCGTAGCGACGTCCCAGTAAATATTGCGCTTCCGCATCACCTGCCTCTGCCTTGGCTCTGACCTCATCCGACGGGTTTTGATCGGTCTTACTCTGTGCCGGTGCGGTTGGACTAGGCGCAGGCCATACGGGCGCCGGCAGTGCGATCTTGATTGACGGATCGTACTCGTAGGTTTTATGCCAGCTCGCGTCCACGTGTATTGTTTGTTTCAAAAATGGGAACTCGCCCTTAGCCTCGCCCCGCTCGTCTATCAGCCGGTTGTCTTTGTCGGCTATCCGCAGTGTTTTCGTGATCCCGTAGAGCGCGAACGACTTCCAGGTATAAACCGAGACCGCCACCCCGTCGAAAGTTTCGTGACCGGTTAGCTGCACATCGTCACGTGGCTTCGGTGCAGACGTCATAGCGTCTTCCCGCAGCTGCTTGATCTTATTGGCTGCATCGCGCGCTTCCTCTTTCAGCTCACCCTGGGGACCTTCGCGGACAAACAACCTCTTCCCGTCAGTAAGCGATTCCCTATCTAGCTCCCCGTTAACCTCCTCTATTACATGCACTTGGTCCGGGTTCACGATCTCGGTTGTGATTTGTGTCTCCCTGATGTTCTGGACAAGGTCTGTCTTCGACTCTTTGATACGGTAGGCGGTCACCTCACGTTCTACCTGAATGGCTTTCTTGATCGCATCAACGGCTGCATCCTCTGCGCGCGCGCCGGGTGCAAAGATTATCCCGACCACGACTACCCAGCCAATGAGGCAAAGACGAATTAGCATCGGTCCTCTGAATACAAAGAAAGCTAGGGCTGCGCAATTTCATTTTCAGACTTCGACCGCGAGAAAAATCGGCAGCCGTCGGGAGGTTTCTGGCCGGTTGAGCTGGCAGGCCGCTTGCGAACTTGGTTTTTGCGGGGCTCTTGGACAATGGGAACGGTTAATGGGGGATGGTCCAGCGGTAGCAAAAAAAATTGCGCCTCGTGCAACGGATTTTTTGGGGGTGGCCGAAGCAGAGAGCGATGAAAGTGGCAATTTTTAAACTGGCGTCGCAGTCGTCGAAGCCAAGTTATTGGTCATTGGGCATTCAACGGAAGCCGACTAACAGATTCCGGTAGGGTTCGACCAGGGTTTTTGAGCCGGTGGAAGAGCTAGTCTTGGGAGGAAGAATTCGCTTGCTCTCTACTCTTTTTTTTCGCGTTCTATTGCCGTTACGTGACTTACGCAAAAGAATCCGGCCAATGGAAACTCGCCGTTTACGGCGCTCAAGTTAAGAAGAGAATCCTTAGAGGGGTAGCGGCCTTGGCAATTCAACGTTTCGACTATCGTCTCGGCATCCCACCGGACCAAGTTATGGAGCGACTGGAATGGGCGGTTGAAATTTCAAAGACGCGGTCGCTGTGGCATAGCGAAGCGGAGCGCGCAGCGGTCATCCAGATGCGAGTGTCAAAATGGCTCCGGAGGGGGTTCGACCCAGGTGAACTCAACTCTTCTTGAGCCGATTTTGCGCCAAATCAGCCGCAAATGACAAAAGGGGAGTGAACCCCCTAGGCTCCACGCCTTCGCTTGGAGCGCATCGGAAAGCGAAGGCTGTCGCGCCGAACTTTAGTCGAGGCCTGCCCATCGGTCATAATAGAAATTGAAGCGTCACCGCGAACGAGTCCCCAGGCTCGAAACGATCGCGATTAATTCCGACGGCTCGACCGGCTTGGACATGTGCATTTGAAACCCCGAAAGAATCGCACGCCGACGATCTTCCAAGCGGGCGAAGGCAGTGAGTGCGATTGCGGGGACGTCGCCGCCATGCTCGGACGTTAGCTGTCGTATTCTCTTGATCACTGAAAACCCATCTTCCAACGGCATGCCGATGTCCATGATAAGCACGTGCGGCTTTTTCTTTGTTATCGAGCGCAAAGCATCCGCGCCTGAACTGGCCGTTTCTACAGTTGCACCGCACCGCGAGAGGATGCGAAGGATCAACTCGCGCGCATCAGGTTCATCGTCCACGGCCAGTATTTCCAAACCAGTAAGATCCGGATGTTCTTCGGGAAGTTCGCGCGGTAACGCGCTTCGTGGATGCGGCGTATTTTTTGATGGACGAGACGGATTCTCTGGCTGCCGTCCAGTTCTGGAAAGATTTCCCGGCTGACGCCGAAGGCAGACAAGTATATGAGACCCTCAAAGAGTATTTGAACAAGAAATACTCCCCGCGAACCAAAGAAGAAGGCGGATCGGTTGCTCTGTTGGTTTGCAGACGAAGCCAGCCCCGTCCGACTGGCGGACAAGAGGCCGATGCCGCGATCCGATCCGTGCGCTTTACCATTTAGGAGATGGCTTAGCGCTGTTGAAAGTCAGAAGAAGCGGCGCCCTCGCCGCTTTCCTTTGCCATCGAAGAACGCGACGAGGCCGTCGTGTTCACAAAGCTTTCAACAGTGCCAGATCGCTTCTAGCCTTGCCCTAACGGAGAGCCACGAACGAAACCATCTGGCTCGCGGGCGGGTTCGTCATTCTCTACACCGATGCAATTCCTCATCCTGCTGCGCTACCGCCAATCACCCATAAGGACAAAAGGCGCCCAGTAAAGCGGCCGCGAGAACTTGGGGTTCTTCATCAGCTCTAGCTGGGCACTTTGCAACGCCGCCGTCTTCGTAGCGCCCCCAGCCAGTTGCTTGTAGAACGCCACCATGAATTCCTTGGTGCTTTCGTCCCCTACACTCCAAAGACTGGCCACTACCGTTCGAACCTTGGCGGTCGCGAAAGCTTCAGCGAGTGTAGTTATCTCGCCGCCGTCGGGTTCCTTGTCCGCCACGGCGGTCTTACAAGCCGAGAGTGTTACAATCTCGACCTTCTTCATGGGCAGGTGCCAGATCTCTCGCACGGAGAGCTTCTCCGCTCCGGGCACTCCACCCGCGGCCAGTTGCAAGTAACTATCGCGCGGCCTCGTCGAATCCAGCCTGCCGTGGGTGGCAAAGTGCACAATCCGTTTATCGAAAAGCTGCTGGCTATTGATTGCTTCCTTGGTAACTCCAGCGCCGGAAAACACCTCGGTGCCCGGAAAGACGGTTGCAATGCTTTTGACCTCCACTTCCGAAGCCGGGAGGTTGGCGCCGGTAGGGTTACCAAAAGCTACCATGCCCTGTTTTGATTTTCCGGGATCGGGTGGTTGCACTGCTCTCATGACATCGGCTGCGGTAAGGTAAACGATTTCCTTGTCCTCGATGAGGTAGCGGACCTTTCCATCCGCCTGCTTCTTGGCCAGGGCCTGGAGCGGTAGATAATAAAGGATCTGGTTAGGAATAAAGGCGATGGTCTTGACCGATGCCAGCTCCGGCTCAATCGGGAGAATCAACATGTCATAGAGGCTGCAAAGATTCTTAGTCAGCGGTCCGCCCGGCGCGCCCGATTCTCCGCTGATGATTTGCTCTCGCACCGTGAGCACCTTCTTCTTCAACTCTTCCGGGTTCACCTGCGGCATGTAAATCTTCACCGTCTTATTCGTGACGACAAAGATGTAGAGTTGCTCGGCCAGCGGCGCGTATTGGAGAAAGGTCACTCCATCCGGGATGTGCTCCTGAGTTTCAGCCAACTGCAACGGTTTCATGGTCATCGACTTTTCCCAATCCGGGTTCGCCGTGGTGATGTCCTCGATTACCTCGCGGTATTCGGCTTGGTTGGAAGCGGCCACGAGCCTCAAGGTCTTTACCACTGTCTCGTCTGGTTTCGGCTTGGCTTGTTCCGCGGCCAGTTGGGCATCGGTGACCTTCTGCTTTGCCTCGAGCGCGGCGGCCTTGTCCAAGCTCTCCTGATCACGCTTGTTGTCGCTCTTCAGGATTGAAGGAGGCATCGAATCCTGAAGCTTCTTGGACTTAGCCCGGTTAAGATAATCGAATGCTTCTTTCGACCGGTCTAGTTTGATCAAAATCCGCACAATTCGCTCGTAAGGGCGATAGTTCCTCTTCACGTCCGCAAAAGAAGCTTCGGAAGCCGCGGTCGATCTAACGCTCTCCACCAACTTCACCGCTTCTTTGTAGGTCTCAAGCGCCTTTTCGTTATCTCCTTTAGCTTCGAGAATCTCGCCACTAATCCCGAGTGTGCCGATTCGATCTCCAACCGAACCTGTCTTTGAATCAGCTACTCGCGCTTCCTCGATCAACGTCCTGGCTTCATCCAGTTTGTTTTGCTTCACGCGGATAGAAGCCAGCGTCCGCGCCGCACCAGACACCGCCCCGAGGTTACCGGTCTTACGTGCCAGCACGAGTGATTGCTCCGCCAGAGTCGCCGCCTCGTCGAGTTTGCCTTCATCCCGGGCGATCACTGCCAGAAACCCGGTGGCCGAAACGACGCTGTTTAGCTTATGCGCTGCGGCAAAGATTTGCCGCGCTTGTTCGAGAAGATGGCGCGCCTTCTCCATGTCTCCCTTGGTCTGCGCCAGGTCAGCGGCCTGGAGCAACGACTGCGCGGTCCAGTCGTCCTGGCCGATGCTTCGTTTGATCGCGACGGTTTCGTCCAGCTCCTTCAAAGCTAGTTCGATCTCACCGCTTTCCGCGTGCAACGATGCCTTGTCGCCCAGCACCCTGGCCTTGATGCGCGCCCGGAAAATCTCAAAGACGTTGATGTAACCACCCTTGGGTAGATCCTCACCAAGTTTGAGGGCAATGTCATAGTAGGTGAGCGCGCCCTTTAAGTCGCCTTGCTCCTGGCTGATGCCACCTAGGTTGGCCAGGGCGAGAGCTTGCGACATGGTATCCAGCGCAATGGTCATGTCACGGTTTTGCGCTTCAGACTCTTCATGTTTGGCCAGCTCTTCCTTGCTCATCCCTGCCTTCTGCTCGGGCGTGTAGAAGCGATCCTCACCGAGCGCTTTCTTACGCACGGCGGTCGAGGCTTCGATGCTAGCCAGCGCCTGCTGGTAGTAATCGCGAGCTTTGACCAGATCACCTATATTGTGAACGTACAGGCGGCTCAGGAAAGCCAGGCTATCTTCCAGTTTGCGCTCCGGCATTTCCTCGGGCAACGCACGGCGCAGAGCCAGGGCTTCCAGGCCGTTCTTTTCCGCCTGGTCGAATTGGGCCAGGTCGGCTTGCGCGCTGGCCACTCGTTCGAGCGCGGTGGCCATCTGTGCGTTCTTTTGGTTTATCTCCTCTTTCGGAGCGCTGACTTTCTGGAGGTAAGTCATTTCCAGGCGCCGGATCTCCAGCTCCTGCTGGGTATACTTAAGCAAGCTCTCCGCGTCATTATTCTCACGCGCGAGCGCCTCAAGGGTTGAAATGGTGTTATAGCGCGTGGTATAGCGAAGCTTCTCAAAGCCATGGATGAGCTTGCGTAGCGTCTCCTTCTTGGATTCCTCCGCGGTGGCGAGCTGGGTCTCAAGCTCCTTGTTCTTGCCTTCTATCCGGCCGTCGGTTTCCACCGCGGTAGTTCGCAGGTATTCTGCCCAATAACCTCGCGCGTGAACATAGCTCTCATCTTTAAGCTCCGCGCTCCTGGCAAACCAACTGGCGGCTTCATCGAACTTGCCCGCGTCGAAGGCCAGCCAGGCGATATCGGACGCTGCCTGCGTCGCGCTCTTGGCCGCATCAGCCCGCTCCTTCGTCTTCTCTTTCGCCGCGGCTCGATCGCTATCCGACTTTTTGAACTGAGCTTCGAGCTGCAGCCGGTCAGGCTTTGCGCTTGCGGCTGGTGACGGCTTGGTTACCTGGCTGCGGAGTTCCGGGAAAGTTGCCAGGGCAATCAGGATCAATGCGATGAAACCCGGACTAAGAAGAGATTTCATCGCGTCAGTAAAACGGTTCCTTTCATGATCTTTGCAGTTAATCTTACGCTCAATATTTTACTTTGTCTTCAGCTCGTAAACCTTGGGGAGGGTCAGCAGCTAGCCCGCGGCAGCGTTCCGCCATCAGCGTGCCTGGCGTATCCTGCTCCTCATCGCGCAATGCGGCAAACTTCATTTCCGCCGCCCCGAATTCGCCTCGCTCATAATCCTGGAAGGCCGAGTTATATTGCCCGGCAATGACCGGTATTTTAAATAAGGAGACCTTGTTTGAGGCAGGCCAGAACGCGATGGATTCAACAGCGCTCTCAGTCTTCTATGCCTTCAACGGAGGCTTCGGCGGATTCGCTGTGCACAACTACCAGAATGCGTATCTGAGTGGCGAGAGCGCGAAGTGGCCGACGCGAAATGCGCCGATATCGCGAAAGTAATTCGGGCTATTTTGGTCTGCCGCGCTCATTGTGGACCATTGCCGTCTTGGGCGGGGTCGAACGATAAATCGCCCGCGGCAATCACGTTTACGCGCCAATTCGTTGCGTCACAGTCAGAGAAGCGCTATGTAGATGGTGAAAGCCTTCGCGATCCCATCCATGCTCAATCGCCGGAAAAAGGGAGTGTCACATCTCTACTGAGTTCCGTGGCGAATAATGTACACCGAACGTTTCTTCAAAAGGCCCAGCGAAATCTCGAAGCGGTGCGCACCGCTGTGCAAGAGCCGGGGAAAAATGTGCCGCACGCGCAATCTTTACCGAAAGGCGTGATTGCGACAAGAGCCACTCCTTGGCCAGTCACCAAGCCACAGGCTTGCAGCCAGAAGTCGGATGTGCTGAACTCCGCATAGAGCTAAACGTATGAATGACGCAAAATATTCGGTCGCGTTTCAAGCGAAGGTGCGACGCTGGCGGATCATCGGAGGAGGCTTAATCGCCCTGGCGGTGGTCGCTGCCGTCTGTGTGGTGCTGGTCATCTCGGCAAAGGGTGGTTTTTACAAGCGGGGACCGATCTGGCAGGAGGTGGCGATGATCGGCTCGATGGTGGTGGGGATGATCGCGCTCGTCGCGGGCCCGTTCATGCTCGTTCAGATTGCACAACAGATTACATTCTACGACGCGGTCATGAGCGGCAGCGACCAGGCGCTTGCCCGCTGGCAATGCACGCCCGCAGAGGCAGCTCAATTTATCGCGATGGAGGCGGCGCGGTTAAAGGTGTCCAATCGGACAGACTTGTATATGGCGCTTGTTTTTGCCCCAGTGGTCCTGATACTGATCAGTCTAAGGGACTCAATCGACAACTGGACGCCGGTCGCCTGTGCAGGTGGCGGCGCTATCCTGGCTTACATCCTCTGGCGAATCGGCGACGGAGTGCAGTTTCGCGCCGCGAAGAGACGGGCAGACACGGAGATCATTATGGCAGAGGAAGGGATCGTGGCTGGCCCCGATGTTTTTACCTGGCGAAGCCTCAATTGCGGACTAGTCGGCGCGAAGTACGAGAAAAGTGAGCCAGGTGTCCTCACTCTAACCTTTCAGGCCGGAACAACCCTATCGGGCCCAACTGGACCCCAATGTTTCAATGTCCGCGTGCCAGTAACCGCTGGCAAAGCCGACGTGGTTCGCGGCCTTGTTTCCAGCTGCCTGGCGAAGCACTTGGTGGGGTAGCCTCTTATTGCGGAAGGCGCAGGGGGGGCAGTTGGCACTTTGTGCGGAATTAGTTTTCTCTTTGGCGATGACGAGTAATCCTTCGGCTCCGCCTACGGGCCACAAACGGTAGATAAGCTTTCAAGTGTTCCGGCTGCGACCTATGCAGTTTTATCGGATGTCGCCGACTTTCGGCCGTACGCTGCCCCCTAGTGGATTACTCGTCTCCGCACCGACCAGACGATGCGGTTTTTTCCGATGCTGTTCGCGTAGGCGATCTCGTCCTTGTCGAGGCATACGATCCCGTCACTCGAGCAATCCATCGGCCCGGCGAAATTACGGTAGCCCATGACCACAACGTTGCGCAGATCCATCCCGATGGATGTGCTCGTAGACCTTTTTCGTGATTCCGCTGCCAGCGGGGTATTCGACCAAGGTGTTCCAGAAAAACCGGATCGCGGTCGAGAGCTTCACTCCCCCTCTGATACAGTATGTCGTGCAGACTTTGATAACGCCCAAGGGAGCGCCTGAAAATCCCCCTCGCTCTGCGGCTCTGGCGGTTCAATGTCAAGCGCCACGCCATCGAACATCGCCGTCGGATGGTCGCCATTGGACCAGTCACTGATTGGCGCTTTGCAGGGATTCAGGCAGGCCAGAAGGGGCGTAGCTTTACCGAGAAACCCTTGGTGGCACGAGCCCACCTCCTCCTCCAGTGCCGCCCGTGCAAGTTCCGTTCATTCGCTAACCAGCGCCTTGTGCTCTGAAAGGATTGGCAGAACGGCGCGAAGTCCAGTCAAAAACTCCTCGTCGCACCAGCTGCTGTCCTCCTGCGCGAGAAAAGCCTCAACTTCGGCCCGCAGTGGCGGACCCTCCGGGCACGATTGCGCGACGAAGGTCGTGCGGTCCAATCCACACTCCCGTTCCAAAGCGCCGGCCAAAATGCTCTTTACCTGTGGCCACAGCGTTCCCCGCGAAAATCCCCCTGGGTCGAAATGATCCACAACTGTAACGCACGGAAACATTCTCGGATTTAACAAAAAAATTGGCCTTGACAGTCTACACGCCGGAAAAGTAAAAACTGCGCTGTGATTTCTTACCGCGAATCGCACAAGGAATCAGCGCAGTGTACCGGTACGTCTCGCATGTCCGCCGACTTGGACCCGCCGAAACTGCGATGCCAGTGGTTTACAACGAACTCCGGCGACTTGCTGGCAGCTATTTGCGCGATGAGCGACCGAACCATACGCTCCAACCGAAAAGCCGCTTACAACTCGGACAGAGCTTCATTGAGCTTCGCTATTCTCGGTCGCTTCTTTCCATTCAGTTGTAAATTCTTTCCCGACCGCAATTTCTTCAAATCAAACGTTTAGGTCTAACGTCACTTTTTCGCCGCTGCAAAGAGGATGTATTTCACATCTTGGAAATCCGAAGTCAGGCCTTTTTGGACGACGAAGCTATCTCGATCAGAATCGAATTTTACACTCTCGACATGCCCAACTGTGCGTTCGCCGTCAAGGTGGACAATCACATC
>JALYIN010000466.1 GCA_030775765.1 Verrucomicrobiota bacterium | reverse complement strand
GCTGTGCTGGACGAATGAACGCGACTCGGAAACGGTCTGCTGGCTGAGATCGGTCACTTCGCAGAGCAGCTTGGTCGCACGCGGCTGGGGCGCTTTCGCGTTGATTGGCAACTGCGCCGAGATCTTGGCCGTGCCCGCGGAATCGATATTCGTCTCGCCCTGACTGTTGAATTGCGAGATTCGATCGAGCGCCTTGTTTACGCGGAAGTCATCGATCGAATTGCAAAAGGCGAAATCGGCAAGCCCTTCCGGTTTGAAGGCCTCGTCCCGCGCCACAAGCGACCAGACGAGCTTCGCTTTCACGAGCGGTTTGCCCATGAAGTATTTCGCGGTCACCGGTAGTTCGAGCGTGAGCGGCCCAGTCGCGACCGGCGGCGCCGGAATCGCGACCTCGAACGCGTTCGGTCGATACTCCTGCACTTGGAAATCGAAGTTGCCTGTAAGCGGATGCTTTTTCTCATCATCCGTCACCGCCACCCGGTATTTTCCCAGGCTGCCCGTCGGGATCTTGATGTCTTCCGCGAACGAGCCGAACTCCGAGAGCGTTAATTCCTTCTTGAAAATCTCACGGTCCTTCGCGTCGTTCACCTTGACCGTGACTTTCCTTCCGACTGGCAATGTCGATTGATTTTCGTTCAGGTTCCGCGCGATTCCCTTGAGATGAACGACGTCGCCGGGCTTGTAGACGCCACGTTCCGTGAAGAGGAAGACTGAGTGGACCTCGGGCTCGTCTTCGCCGGAATCGTCGGTCACGCCAAGCCGATAAAGTGGCACCGAAGCTTCGCCGTTGTTGATCGAGATCAGGTGGGCGTCCCCTTCATGTTGGGCCAGGACCCAGCGCGCTTCGCTCTCGTAGGGAAGATGCGCACCGCCTTGCGCATCGGTCACCGCTTCCCCCAATCGCTTCTGGTCTGTATCGAGCAGGCGAAGCTGGACGCCCGCTAACGCCCGGCCAGTCGTGAGCGAGAAAAGGTGAAGCGTGAATTGCTCCGAGTCGCGTTTCCACACCGAGCCGATGTCGGTTAACTGGACGACGGCCTGGGTGCCCACGCGCTTCCGCTCCGCGGCAACGGGATCGACCGATTCCGCGGTCAACAACACCGCGCCAGTCTTATGTTCGCCCAGGATTTCGTCCCAGCTAAGGGGCAACGTCTCTGGCTTATCGATCGCCGCAGCCGTTTTCAGCTCGCGCTCCCAAATCACCTGCCCTGGCAGAGTCTGGGCGTCGATCCGCGAATACTTTTCCTCCGGCGCGCGATCGTCCGAAAATTCCTCGTACTTGTCGTAGGCCTTGATCGCGACCGGCGTCGTGTCCCCGGTGAAGAGGCGCGCGGTGACGCGAATGCGGGGGACGTTCACGGCGAGCAAACGAAACCGCCGAGTCCCGGCGCGATGCTGCTGGGTCGCGAAATCTTCGAAGTAGAGCCGCGGCGCGATTTGTTTGAAGACGAGATCGTTGGTCTGCGCGCGCTCGAACTTGAAAGGTTCCTTCGCCGGCAATCCGGGTTTCGTGGTCACGCGATATTTCGCGCCGAGCGCGAAATTCCCTTTCAAGGTCACGGTATCGCCCTCGACGTCCGCGTTGAATTTCTCCGGCACCGGCGCCACCGAAATCCAGCGCGTCACGTTCTCGGCGGAAACGTCCGGCGAAAGAATTTTGGAAAACTGAATGATGATCCGGCGGCCCGCGACCCGGTTGCTTTCCGCGGCGATGCTCGCGATCGCAAACGGCTTCACCACGCCGATGACGACTTCCTCTCGTCTGGGGAGCGTCGCCTTCCACTCCGCCGCGGGCAGGCCCGCATCGATGATTAGCTTCCAATCGTTTCCTGGCGGGAGCGGTTTCGCTGCCGCGACGAAGAGCACGTTTTTGCGAGCGATCCGCGGCTTTTCCTCTTTGGTTGCCGTTGTTTCCTCATCCGAATCGGCCGGCGCCGGCGCTGGCTTCTCACCCCACGCCGTGAGCATCCGATCGTCACTCTGGTAAGTTGGGAATGAACGCTCGCTAACCTTTGGATCGTCTGCCTCGACCCGGGCATCGACTTTCGCACCCGCGCCGTTGGTAAACCGGAAAAATTTCGCGCAGGCGGCAACGTCTACATTGGCGTTGAAGAGGACGAGGAAACGCGGAGTCGCGGAGGCGTTGTCTGGATCGTTGCTACCAAGCGCCGACGTACCCTTGACCCGTAACGGCGGCGTCTCCACCGCTTCGCGGAGGTTCGACTTCACCTCGCGGCCCCCCGCGTCCTTCAGCCCGCCGCGCAACGTGATCTGGTACTTCGTGGCGAGCGGCAGGATTCCTTTGGGGAGAAAAGTTCCGCTGCGCGTGCTGAGCCAGATGAACTGGCCTTCCACCGCCGGAGCAAAAACCAGCGGCGAAACCGTGGCCGACTTCCCAAGCTGGTCGGCTGCCACCATCTCCGTGGCGAAGCGAAGCTCGAACGTGCTTGTCGGCTCGAGACGGCGCGAAGGCAGCAAGAGTTGAACGGGACGTTCCTCGGCCAGGGCGGAGGCGGCGAGAGAGAAAACCAGCGCGAACCAAAATGGTCGAATCATCTTGGAGAGCGAGACTAGCACGCCGGCCCGTCGTTACTTCAATTCAATTCGCGCTCGCCTTGTTTTTCACTTGCGCACTCCGATTCCAATGCGAAACGGTAGCTTTTCACCGGCCGGCGTGGCGGAACTGGCAGACGCGCTGGACTCAAAATCCAGTGATCGCAAGATCGTGTGGGTTCAAGCCCCTCCGCCGGCAAGCCGCCAGCCTTAAACAGGTTGTGCTGGAAATTTTCGCGGCGGCGTCATACGCTATTAGCATGAATAACCTCTCACGCATTGCTACCGTTACTGTTTCCGGCGCGATCTTGTTG
>JALYIN010000465.1 GCA_030775765.1 Verrucomicrobiota bacterium | reverse complement strand
AAGATCGGAGTGAAGGCGAACCATTGGTCCCAACGCTCGGCGACGATGTCTTCGAGAATCGCGCACCATTGGACGACACCTTTCGCGATGTCTTTCTCGCGGTCGCCTGTGTTCTCGAGGCGAATCGGCTCCTGCACGATGATCGCATAACGGCGGCAGCCGAAACGCGCGATGAACAGCGGGTAGATCGGGACCTGCGCGACCAGCGCCAGCACGAAAGGCCCGTTCGGCAACTGCACCTCATGTCCGAAAAGACGCGCGGTGACCCGGCCCATTTCGCCTTCCACGCGATCACCCTGGATCGACACGATCTCGCCCGCTCGCAATGCCTTGAGAAGATCGAAAGAAAGCAGCGCGCCCGCGGAGTTGTAATCGACTTTCACCGCGCCTTCCCCGGCGCGTTCGAGCGAGGCGGTCAAGTGTTCCGCGCTTTGCCGGTCCGGTTCCGGCGCTCGCACGACCCGGATTTCGCGCCGGAATTTCTCGGCGAACAACGCGGCGCCAAGATCGTAGCTGCCCATATGCGCCGTCAAAACGATCGCCCCGGGCGCGGCGCCCAGTTGTTCGAGCCATTCGGCCCCGATGATTTTGTAAGAGAACTCTTCCTTGATGATTTTGTGGATGGTCGCTTCCGCAATCGTCCACGCGAAATTAGAGAGCGTGCGAAAAGCGCGCAGATAATTCATTGGACGCGATGAGCCGGGGAAAACGACGGCGAGGTTTGCGACGATGGCCCGGCGCGCCGGCGCGGCGAAAAAGAAAAAAAAGAACGTGAAGAAAACAAGCTGCACCGGATAGACGTAGAACGGCAGGTTGATAACCGCCCAATCGAGGTATTGGCGCCAGAAAACACCTTTGACTGCGAAGCGGCCCAGCCGGCTCACAGAGGCGCGGCTACGGGTGTCGACGCTGCGGTCGATTGCGCTGCCGCATCACGTTTTGCACCGGGCGTCAGGATCAGCCGCAGATTCGTGAGCTCCGCACGCCACCAATGAAACAGGCCTTTCCGGATCAGTTTCCCCACGCGCCGGTCCGGAACGAAACCGTCGTAGAGTTCGCGCCAGCCGGCGTTGCGCCTGCCGTAACAACCTTTGGCGAGCCGCCGTTTCGCCAATGTGACCAGGCGCCGGTTGTAAAACTTCATCATCTCCCCAAACACGCGTCCCGCTTTCCCCTCGAACGGCAGATGGAGGAATTCGCGCTCCGGATTTTTGTAAACCGGGATGACGAGTCCAATGAAATACGTGCCGACATCGAGAAGGAGCGCCGCCGCCATCAGCTCGGCATCGCCCATGTAATAATATTTGTCCTTGTAGAGGGTCTCGAACCAGAGCCGGTAGGTGATCGGGTATTGCTCATTATAATAAGTGAGCGCGTCCGACACGTCCTCGCCGGAGAGACTGCGCGCCAGCACGTCGGCGACGTAGTAACTGGTGTAGGAACAGAAATCGAGTCCGGGGCTGTAAAGCGGGTCGATGAAACCGGCCGCGTCGCCGACGGTCAACCAGCCGGAGTCGCAAACTTTCCGGCTCGAGTACGGCAACGAAGAGTAGGCGTGGACGTCGCCGTCAATGACGTGCGCGTCGCCGAAGATTTCGGCGCCAACCGGATGCGAAAGGAGATGGGCGCGGAGGCGCTCACCGAGATTCGCGCCGTCCGCTAACGTGAAGATGCGCGAATCGTAAACGAGGCCGGCGCTCACGTCGCCGCCGCGCAACGGGATGATCCAGCACCACCAGCCGTGACCCATCAGGTGGTTCGTCGCCCAGTTCCGGCTGGTGCGACAGGCGTTCGCGTAATCCAAAAACTTTTCACGCCACTCGTAACTGTCCCAGTCTTTCACGCCGGTGAAGCGGGCCCAGACGGCGTTGATGGGGTGCTCGGTGTTTTGCTGGAAATGGCCGAGCTTGCGCGCGAGCATTGCCGCTCGGCCGCTGGCATCGACGAGCCACCGGGTGCTCACGGTCTCCTGGGATGCATAGGTTTCATAGGACACATGGGACTTATCAGGGCCTAGTTCCAGCGCTGTCACTTTCGCCGGGCGCTGCAAATCGCAGCCCGCCTGCACCGCCTGCTCGAGCATGTGCTCGTCGAGAGTGCTGCGATCCACCTGGAAGGTTGGCAGCCGTGCCTGATAACGCGCGCCCAGTTCCACGCAATCGTCGAACGGCTGATCCGGCCGGTTCGCAAACCACATCCGCAACCCCTGTTTCGCCAGATGATGATGCCCGAGATAATTCGTCAGGCCGAGCAGCCGCGTCATGTAACAACTGCTCAGCTCAGTCGTCGATTCACCGACCTTGCGGTCGAACTCGGCGGCCTTCTCGATGATCAGGACGCGCGCGGCGGGATGCTTGCGTTTCACCATCATGGCCGTGGCGGAGCCCGAGAAGGCGCCACCCACGATCACGACATCGTAATCAAATCCCATCGTAGCGAAGATGATGGACTCAGGGCTTTGGAAACGCAACGCTTCCCCGCCCATGGATGCCACTCCAAGCGCCCGGACGCGCCGCATCGATATGCATGTCCACATGGTCGGCAATGGCAGGAATGGCTCCGGCGGCTGGCTGCGTCTGAGCGGGTGGCACCGCTGGCTTGCCGGTTTCATGCTCCGCCAGCTCGGCGTTCGTGCCAGCGCGCTCGAGGGCGATCTCGAAACGATTTACGCTGACCATTTGGTCGAGCTCGTGCGCGGTTCCTCCATGGACGCGATCGTTCTCCTCGCTCACGAACGGGTCCACGATCCTGATGGAACACCCCGCGACGATCTCGGCTCGATGTTCGTGCCAAACGACGTCGTGCTCGGCCTCGCGAAAAAATTCCCGGAGTTCCTCGCCGGCGTCTCGATCCATCCCGCCCGGCACGACGCCCTCGACGAACTCGATCGCTGCCTCGCCGGCGGCGCGGTGCTAATGAAGTGCCTGCCGAATTGCCAGAACATCGATCCGTCGGACAAACGCTATGGACCATTCTGGAAACAAATGGCGGCAGCCGGCCTGCCGCTGCTCGCCCACACGGGCGGCGAGCACACGGTGCCGATCGTGAACGCGGCGTTCGCCGATCCGAAGCTGCTGCGTTTCCCGCTCGAATGCGGTGTGACCGTGATCGCCGCCCATTGCGCCACCGGCAGCGGCGTATTCGATCACGACTACTTCGACGATTGGGTTGCAATGCTCCGCGAGTTCCCGAATCTCTACGGCGACATTAGCGCCATAATCTCGCTGAACCGCTGCGGTCATCTTCGCGATTGCCTCCGCGAGGAGATCGCCCCGCGAATCCTGCACGGGAGCGATTTTCCGGTGCCGGTGCTTGGCCATCGGCTCTGGCTTCAAGGTTGGCTGGACCGTTCGGCGTTCCGCCGCTGCCAGCAGATTCGCAACCCGCTCGAACGCGACTGGCAGTTCAAGCGCGCCCTGGGATTTTCAGACGGGATCGCGACACGCGTGTCTGGGTTGTTGCGATTTCAAGAAGGTGGATCGCGCGCTCCGTCGCGCGATGTTAGTAGTGCGGCTTCACCGCCATTAATTTAGCATCGAGCGACGGAGCGCTCGATCCACCATGATCTTCGCCAACTCTCGCCTGATTTTCCCCGATGGAATCCGTGACGGGCTCGAGCTCGTCGTGGAAGACGGGAAAATTGCGGAGATCCGGGAACGCTCCTCCGCTACCGCGGTTGATCTGAAAGGCAATTATCTCGCGCCCGGTTTTATCGATCTGCACATCCACGGCGCGCTCGGGCGCGATACGATGGAGGCCTCGCCGGAAGCGTTCCAGGCGATCTGCGATTATCATGCGACGGGTGGCACGACATCCTTGCTGCTGACGACGGGCACCGCGCCGATTAGCGAAATCCTTGATGTGTTGAAATCTGTGCGAGCGTTAGGCGGCGGCATCAAGCAAATTGCCGGCGTTCACGTCGAAGGGCCTTTCATTTCCAAAGCGCGGGCCGGCGCTCAACGGGCGGAGTTTATTCGGAATCCGGATTCTCACGCGGTCGATTCACTCCTCGCCTTTGCCGACGTCATCAAAATCATGACGATCGCGCCCGAGCTGCCCGATGTGCTCGCAACGATCGACCGGCTGTGTTTGCACCATGTTTTGGTGAGCGGCGGCCACAGCGATTCTTCCGATATCGAAGCCCGTGCTGCTTTCGAATATGGCATGCGGCGGGTGACGCATACCTTCAACGCGATGTCGTCCGCGCGCCGGAAGGGGATTTATCGTGAGGCGGGTCTGCTGGAATTCGCCCTGAGCGAGCCGGACATCACCTGCGAGCTGATCGCCGACGGCCATCATGTCTCGCCGACGCTGATGAAAATGCTCTATTGCGCGAAAGGTTCGAAAGGAATTTGTCTGGTGACGGACGCGACAGCCGGCGCCGGATTTCCTCAAGGAAAGGAATTTTTCCTGGCCGGTCGCCCCTGCGTAGTCGGCGACGGCGTCTGTCTGCTGGCCGATCGATCCGCGCTGGCGGGCAGCGCTTCCCGCATGATCGATCTGGTGCGGGTGATGGTGAATCAAATCGGCGTGCCTTTGAATGAGGTCGTAGTGATGGCGGCCACGAATCCCGCGCGCGCCCTGGGATGGACGAAGAAAGGGAAACTCAAAACCGGCGCCGACGCGGATTTCGTCGTGATGTCGCCCAAGTTGGAGATCTTGCGGACCGTCGTCGGTGGCGAACGAATCTTCCGCGTGTCGCCGTCGCCCTAGAGCGACAGCAGGAACTTCGCGATATCCAGGGAGGCGTTGGGACGTCCGAGATGGCTTATGTTCGCAGCCCATTCATGCCATTGGGTAGCGTCGTTCGCGAAAGCGTTTTGGACGACTTCGATCACGGCGTCGTGCGTCAATGCCACCGTCCCCGATTTCGTTTCCATGATGTAGCGCGCGTTGCCTTCTTCCTGGCCGGGAATGACGTGATTGACGATGAACGGACAGGCGGCGGACATCGCTTCTTGCACGGTCGCGCCCCCGGCCTTGCTGATGACAAGATGGTTCGCGCGGAGCAGCCGCGGCAATTCATCGCTCCAATCGACCGTCTCGAATTCTTGCGTAACGGTCTGGCGAATTTTTTCCACGGAGAGTCTTAGCCCGGCGTTCCGGCCGACGGTGACCGTGAGCTGAATCCCTGGCAAACCAGCGAGGCGACGTACCAAATCCGGCGCCGCCGAATTCGCAGCGTTTATTATATAGAGCACGCGCCGACCGTTCTCGTCGGAGGGCGGCAGCCGGACCTCCCCCGGTTGCGCGAAGACAGGGCTCACGGGGAACCCAAACGTCTTCACCTTCTGCGCCGGAATCCCGGCCTCGAGCAGCACCGCGGCGCTGACTTCGTTCGGCAGGAGAAAATAGTCGGCGCTGCCCTGGTACCAGATCGCATTCACGCTGATTGAATCGGTCACAACGACAACGCGTTTGTAGGGAAGCGCGGCGCCGCGGCCGAACATTTCGTCGAGCATGTGGGAGTAGGCCGGGTAGACCGAGACGATCACATCGGGCTGGAGGCGATCGAGCAGGCGCCGCAGATAATTTTTCAACATCAGGAAGACCCGAAAATCACCGACGAAATCCGTCTGGCGATCGAGCCAGCGATAGATGACGCCCCAGACCCGCGGGGTGCGGTTGATCATCCCCATGTAAAGGACGCGCGCCCAATCGTTCACGACGCCATAGGTGTCGGCAAAGAGATCGTGCAACTCCACGTGCACGCCTTCGGGCGCAATCTTGCGCAGGCCGTCCCGGATGCCGCGCGCGGCGCTGTTATGTCCTTCGCCGTAGCCGGCAGTGAGGATCAGAATTTTTTTCAAGACTCGTTAGGCCCCGCCTCCGCCGAGCCGCCGTCGCTAAAGCTACGGCGAGCCGAGGGCTGCGGCGTGCAAGCAGCGGCCATAGAGCGGAGAGTTTAATGGATATTTGCCTCCGGCAAAGTAAACTTCGCCGCAGATGAAATTCCTCAGGTTCGCCGGCCGAATCTTTCGCCGGCTGATTTACGAGACGGCGATGGACACAACCATGGGTCTTGCCGCCCAGATGGCGTATCAATTTCTCTTCACCCTCGCGCCCGGCCTTCTCTTTCTCTGGTATCTGCTCAGCGTTTTCGGCACCGACCCGGCCAAGCTCCACCAAATGATCGCGGTCCTGAAAAATTTCCTGCCGGCCGATCCCAAGGTGCAGGAAATCATCGACTCGCTGGTCGCGAACATCGTCGTCACAGGGTCGACCGGTACGCTGGCGAATGTCGGGATTTTCTTCGGCCTCTGGCTCGGGACCCTTTTCATCTCGACGACTTCGTATGCTCTCAGCCGCACCCATGGCGTGGTGGAGGACCGCAACTGGTGGTCGAAATACATCATCGCGTTTTTCCTCGTGTTTTGGTTCGGAATCACCACGCTCTTGTGTTTCAACGCCATGGTCTTCGGCGAGACCCTGGCCGGCGTGGCCGAGGTGAATTTTCAACTCAACATTCCACTCCAGGCCTGGGTTGCCTTCCTCAGTTTGCCGCTGACCTGGCTCGCCCTGGTCGGTCTCGCCCTCGCGCTCTATCTCCTCACTCCCGAAAATTATTTCACGATCCGGCAGGCGCTGCCCGGCGCGATTTTCTTTTCGACCGGCTGGATTTTGGTCACGAAGCTCTTCCAATTCTACGTCGCGAAATACGATCGCTACAACCCCACTTACCTGGCACTCGCTTCCATCATCGTGCTGATGACCTGGATGTATCTGACCTGCCTGCTTTTGTTGCTCGGCGGAAAACTGAATGCGATTTTGCGTCGCGAACGCGAGCGCGCGGCCACTGTGCCCGAAGCGGTCCCACAACCCGTTTGATCGCGCCTCCGCCTCTGTTACGCTCGCGTCCCGTGATCCGAACTCGCGTTTTTCTCGGCACGATCGTTACGCTCGCGGCGATCCTCGGCGCGTTCGTCCACGCGCAATCAGCCGACCCGGAGAAGAAGAAAAAGGCGCGCGAAGAAATGCGGGCGGTGACTTCACCGACGCCATCAGAAACCCCCGAGCCAACGGCAAAACCGAAACCGGCAAAGCGGAAAACGAAAACGAAAACGAAGGCGACGCCGACGCCAACAGCGAAACCGAAGCCAAAGAAAACTCCTGCGAATGGCGATAACGAAGAAGCGTCGTCAACGCCGAAACCAAAAGCGTCGAAATCACCTGGCAAGAAATCTGGCGATGAAGATGAGGACGTAACCCCGAAGCCGAAAGCCAAAGCGAGCGAGACGCCGGCGAGCAAGAAAAGTCCCAAGGCGGAAGCAGACAAATCGGCGACTCCGAAGAAAAAAGCGGAGTCAGAAAAGGAAACGCCGAAGCCGCAGCCTTTCAGTTCGCCGGCTGAAGCCTCTCCAGTGCCGCGGCCCGCTCCCCGACCCACGCTGCGGCCCGTTCCTCCGCAAAGCTCACTTCCCTCGGACATCACCGTGGAAAAATCGGGGATCGAACAGGAACAAGGGTTCGAGCCACCGCCGCCCCCACCGCCGGTCAAGCGCAGTTGGTGGCCATTTTCCCGGCCGCCGGCGAATTATCGTTATCTCACGGCGGCGAATATCGACGCGATCCGGCGCGCGCCGGTCCAGCGAGCGCGCTGGAAATTCGTCATCGTCCACAACAGCGGCACGCGGCAGGGGAGCGCGAAGGTCTTCGATTACTATCATCGCCGCGTTCGCCGGATGAAGAACGGGCTCGCTTATCATTTCGTCATCGGCAACGGCACCTCGACGCGGAACGGCCAGATCGAAATAGGCGACCGCTGGGTGCGCCAGACGCGCGGCGGCCACGTCCACAGCGATTACATGAACAACATCGGCCTCGGGATTTGTCTCGTCGGCGATTTCAACCGCGACCAGCCGACCCGCGCCCAGCTCGAAGCCTGCGAAGAGCTCATAAAGTATCTCCAGGAACGTTGCGGAAAAATGACGGTGCGCCCGCACCGCGAAGTGAACCCCCCGCGCTGGGCGACCGATTGTCCCGGCGATGTTTTTCCCTACGGGTGGTTCGGGCGGTTCAGGTAAGGATCGCGCGTTCGGTTTATTT
>JALYIN010000464.1 GCA_030775765.1 Verrucomicrobiota bacterium | reverse complement strand
CGTCGGCACGTTTTTGCAAAACGCGGGCGGCGGCAAGGCCGCGGATTTCTTCGTGAACATTTCGAACGACGGGATCTTCCAGCGTAATCGCGCCCAGGTCTGGCACGCCGCCATGTCCTCCTTCCGCGCCGTGGAAGCGCGCGCCGGCATCGCCCGAAGTTCCAATACCGGCATCTCCGGTTTCGTGAAACCGACGGGCCAAATGTATGGCGAAGTCGTCAACGCCCGCGGCGAATCCTGGACGGGAATGGGCGCGCCGGAGCTGCAGCGGATTGCCGCCCTCGTGAAATTTCGGCGCGAACATCAGGCTGAACTTGCGACCGATCCAGCATTGGCCGCGCACGTGACCAGCGAGATCGCGGCGATCAAGGATTTGCGCCGCGCGGCGGGAGTGAGCGGTCAGAGCACGCAACGCGTCTACGTCGATTCCCGCCGCACGCTGTATAGCCGCATTGGCGATTTCTTTTCATGGTTACTTATTATCTTCACGGCCGTTGGTTTGCTTGCGCTGTTGGGGCAGAAAGCGCGGCACGTACTCCAGTCGCGGTCATGAAAAGTCGCTTATATATTTGCGAAACCCTAGCGCGACATACTCCTCGAGATGCGAGTGGCAAAATGGGTCCGGAGGGGATCCGATCCTCGAGAAACCGACTCTTCGGAATCGCTTTTCTGATGCATTTTAGCTAAATCACAAAAAGGTCTCGGAGGGGGGTTCGACCCAGGAGAACTCAACTCTTCTTGACCCGATTTCTGCGCCAAACCAGCCGCAAATCACAAAAGGGGAACGGACCCCCTAGGCTCCACGGTTTCGGTAAAACATTAATTTTTCTGACTCCGCGGAATCCCGTCTCCGTGATCGGACCGGTCGCGCTCAAGGGTTTGGTTTCTCGAGGTCGGTCGAGTTCAACGCCGCGGCGCAGGTTGCGATCTCTTTGGCCAATTCGTCGGGTTTGTCGGCGTCGGCCCCACTGAGCGTTCCTTTGGCATTCATGTCTTGCCAGATTGCGAGGCTCTTCTGATACCAGGTCTTCGCTTCCTCCCAGTTCTTCTTTCGCTGGTTGATCTCGCGCGCTTTCGCGATCTGCATTCTTAACCTCCCTACTTCGAGGTAGCGAAGCGCAACCTGCGTCCGCAATTTCGCATTTGTGGGAGAATGTGCGGAGAGTTCCTCCGCGAGTGGCACAGCTTGGGCATATGCAGCCTCGGCTCCATCGATATCGCCGGACGCGGCGAGCGCCTTACCGATGTCCGCGTAGATGACTGAAATTTCATTTCGAGCGCGGGCGTTCGAGGCATCGCCAGTTAGGATTGCTTGTCTAATGCTGAGAGCTTTGCGGTAATCTTCCAAAGCTGAACGAAAATCGTGAGCCGCCGCTTGCGCTTCCCCGAGTTGTCGCAGAGTGAGAGCTAAGTCGGATTTGTTTCCTTCACTTTTGGGATCTGACGCCAGGAGGGCCTCGCTGATGACGAGCGCGGCGTGGTGATTCTCAAGCGCAGCGGAAATGTCTCCCGATGTCAAAAGGTCGTCGCCGAGGACGTTACGTATCACGCACAGGTCGTGCCGGATGCTGATATCTTTCGGATCGGCGGTGGAGATGGCCTGCAATGCCGAAAGAGTCTTTAGTGAGTTCTCGATTGCTTCCGCGATTTGATTGTTGTCTACGAGGGCATAGCGCAAGAAGGAATTAGCCTCCAAGAGATCCATCCTATAACTTTTGTTATTTGGATAGGCAGCGGCCAATGTTTCCAGGATGGAGATCGCTTTCCGCTCCTTCTCCAGGGCGTTCGCGACATTGCCGATCGTATCGTACAGCATGCCAACACGCATAAGAATGCTTGTGAGTGTGGAGCGCAGTTCGTGATTCTGTGGATCTGTGTCTGAAAGTGCCTCAACAAGATCTTCCGCGCGTCGATAACTTTCCAGTGCTCCCACTGTATCTCCAAGGTTGGCGTAGATTTCCATCCCTTTGATGTCGCCGATCCTCACGTAGAGCTCTGAGAGAGACAGGCGGTTAGCGAGGTTTGAAGGATCTTGGGTGAAAACACTTTTACGAAGATCAAGCGCCTTTTCGTATGCCTTCAATCCGCCACGTAAATCTCCAATAGTGTAGAGCAAGTCACCAACCCCTTCACGACTGCTCGCCAATTCGCTTTGGATCTCTCTGTTGTTTGGATCAGCGACCAAGAGGCTTTCACGGATGGTCAGAGATGTTTCGTAGCTCTTTATCGCGCCGTCTGTGTCACCCAGATTCACGAAATAGGAATTGCCTTGAATCTGTCCGACTTTTTCGTAAGCCGTCGCCAGCTCGCGCAGCAAAGAGCGGTCGTCTCCAGCCTTTTGCGCGAGGCGATCCAGATATTTCAACGAGTCCTTAACGAGCCTCTCCCGCACCGCCGTCGAACCTGGAAGAGTGGCTATCTGATCGTGATAATCAAACAAGACTGAGTGGGCCAGCTCGCGCACCTCGTGGAAGCGTTCTTCGGCTATGGCCTTTTGCATGCGAGCCTGTTTGGCTTGCCAGGTGGTGGCGGCGATGCCGCTAATCAGAGCCAGCGCGACTATCACTCCCGCGGCGACCCCCAGTTTGTGGCGCTGCATGAACTTCGAAATCCGATAAGCCGCCGTGTCTTTGCGCGCACGCACCGGCAGACCTTTTAGGTGCCGCCGGATGTCTTCCGCGAACGAGGCGACCCCGTCGTAGCGACGTGCCGGTTCTTTGCTCAACGCCTTGAGGATGATGGTATCGAGGTCGCCACGTAAGCGGCGCTTGATCGCAGGATCGATCGCCGCGGCGCTGGGGCGCAACGGTTCTTCCTGCGCGACGACGCGGAGCAATTCCGTGGGCGGTGGATGCGGCGTTGAAAAACGATGCGCATGTTGTCCTGTGAGGACTTCGAAGAGAAGGGTGCCAAGCGAATAGACGTCGCTTACGGTCGTGACCGGTTCGGCGCGGACTTGCTCCGGGGAAGCGTAAGCGGGTGTCAGCCTCTGATGATCGGAGATGGTCACTTCGAGGTCGCCGTCGCCCGGTGCGAGTAATTTCGCGATGCCGAAATCCAGCAATTTCGGTTCGCCATCTTCTGTCACCAGAATATTGCCCGGCTTCAGATCGCGGTGAACGATGAGATTCTGGTGGGCGAATTTAACAGCGTCGCAGATTTTCAAGAAAAGACCGAGCCGCTCTTCAATCGTCGGTGCCTTCGCACGGCAAAACTCAGTCAGCGTTTTGCCCTCGACATATTCCATCACGAAATAGGGAAGGCCATCGTCGGTCACACCGCCGTCAAGTAATCGCGCTATGTTTGGATGCTCGAGCCGCGCCAGAATCTGGCGCTCGGCTTGAAAGCGTCTCAACACTTCGTCGGTGTCGGTGCCGCGCTTCAACAGTTTTGTCGCGACAACTTTCTCGAACTGTTGATCGACGCGTTTGGCAAGCCAGACTGCGCCCATGCCGCCCCGACCG
>JALYIN010000463.1 GCA_030775765.1 Verrucomicrobiota bacterium | reverse complement strand
GCACGCGAGGGCGCGTGCGCTCCCCAATCCCGGATCAGTACACCTTCGGAATCAGCCGTTTCGTCCGTCTCATGTACGCTGCGTAACGCTCTCCCAGGGCTCGAGACAGCGCCGCCTCCTCCACATTCATCCGTCGCACGAACGCCACGAAGATCGGCACCAGAACCACCAGGATCGCTCCCCAGTTCCGCAGCGTTAGCGCAAACCCGAGGAACGCCAGGAGCACCCCTGTGTACGACGGATGCCGCACCACGCCGAACGGCCCGCGCTCCACCAGCTCATGATCATTCTCGATCGTCACATCCACCGTGAAAAACCGACCCAGCGCGACGATCGCCCACCAGCGAAAGACCAGTCCGGCCGCGAACAGCGCCACCGCGGCAATCTCAAGCGCCCGCCCATTCGGCAGTAACCCCGGACGCCAATTGCCGGCGACGAACACGCCCGCCGTGACGCTCACAGCGATCACGATCCAGAGCACGCGCAACGTGCTCTGGTCGTGCTTCTCTCCGGTCGCACTACGCGACCGTCGCGTCACCGTGAGCAGCACTTCCGAAACGAGATAAATCACTCCGAGCAAACCCGAGAGCCGCATAGGGTCTTTTCATCGCCCGCTACCGCGCTTTTCGCAATCCGGCCGCTAATCCTTTCCCCGCATTCCCTGACTTGTCAGTTGTTCACTCTGGACGGGTCCGCCGCGTTGGATCATTCGTCACGCCCCTGATCCCAAGTCGGCTTCGCCCGAAAAATAACCAATCATTTCCCGCTGCGCGGGCCGGTTAATGCTCATATAGCGTCATAACTCGGGCCCGATCATCTCCTGACCATTCGCCAAGTTATTTGAGTTTGATCGTTCCGGCTTTGGATACAAAAGCCGCGGTGAGGTCAGCTTTCTTTCGTGTCCTCTGAAGATAATTCCCGGGGTCTGCCCAGTTGGGTCAGCCGGAGGACAACTTAGAAACTTAGAACTTACTATGAACAATAAAACTAAAACATTCAGTTTCGGGCTCCGCTCGGGACTTTTCCTCGCTTTAGCCGCCTTGGCGACTTTCGTCTCCCCAGCAAAAGCACAATCCCTCGGTTCAGCCGAGTCCTTCGGCGTCCTCGGCGCTTCTACTGTCACCAGCACTGGCGCTACTACCGTTAATGGCAGCGTCGGGGTAGCCCCTGGCTCCGCCATCACGGGCTTCCCGCCCGGTATCGTTGTCAACGGGGCCATCCACGCCGCGGACGCTACCGCTACCCAGGCTCACGCAGATTACGCTGCCGCCTACACCGCCTTTGCCGGCCTCGTTTCTCCGCCCGCGAATGACCTGACTGGCGCCGATCTCGGCGGCATGACGCTGCGGCCCGGCGTTTATCGTTATGCTACCTCCGCGACCTCAGGCGGAATCCTGACGTTCGATGCGCAAGGTGATTCCACCGCGCGCTTCGTTATTCAAATTGGCACCACTTTGATTACTTCGAGCAACTCCTCAGTTGTCCTGATCAATGGCGCCAATGCCCGCAACATTTACTTCCAAGTCGGCTCGTCTGCGACTCTCGGCAGTGGCAGCAGCTTCATCGGGAACATCCTGGCCTATGCCTCTGTCACTACCGTGAGCGGTACCAATCTTACCGGCCGGCTCCTGGCCTTGACCGGCGCGGTGACGTTGGATTCAAACAGCGTTACCAGCCCAGGGTTGACGCCCGCGCAGCTCCTGAACATCTCCGAACGCCGGAAAGTGCAGACCGGCGAGAACGTCTCTATTGCTGGATTCATTATCACCGGCAACGCCCCCAAGAAAGTCATCGTCCGCGGAATCGGCCCATCGCTCAGTGGTGTAGGCCCAGTGCTGGCCGATCCTGTGCTCGAGTTGCATGGACCGGATGGTTCCCTCATTATGACGAACGATAATTGGCAGGATAACCAGCCGACCGAGATTCAAAACACCGGCCTCGCCCCGACCAACCGCCTCGAGTCTGCCATCGTCGCGACTCTGCCGCCCGCTAATTACACCGCCCTCTTGCGCGGCAATAACGGAAGTTCAGGCATCGGCGTAGTCGAAATGTACGACCTCGCCCTGGCCACGAATTCGAAGCTCGCTAACATCAGCACGCGCGGCCTGGTCGAGACCGGCTCCGATGTCATGATTGGCGGCTTCATTTTCGGTAACGGAACGGCCAGCGAAAAGGTAATCGTGCGCGCCCTCGGCCCTTCGCTCTCCAACATGGGGATCGCGAACGTCCTCGCCGATCCGATTCTTGAGCTGCACGACGGCAACGGAACGCTCCTCGTCTCCGATGACAACTGGCAGGACGATGCGAATCAAGCAGCGTTGATCACCGCGACTGGGCTGGCGCCGAGCAATCGCCTTGAATCAGCGATCGTCGCGACCCTGCCTCCGGGTGCTTACACCGCTATCGTCGCCGGTAAGAACGGCGGCATGGGTGTCGGCGTGATGGAAGTCTATCACCTCCGGTAAATTGGAGGGCGTGTCAGACGCCATCGCAGTCCGCAAACTATAACCCCAACGTCCGCGCAATCCGCGGCTCGTTGGGGTTCTTGCGTACGGAGCGCCTTGTCGCTTCCGGCTCGTGATCCTAGTCGGAATTGATAGCCAATCGCAAGATGCGGCCAACCGACTATTGCTCGACGTGTTTCCCGGTGCGGTCCAAACTCGAAGGATGAAGCCGCTTTCAAATTTCGTCAGTCTGCACCCTTATTTCAAAGTCCATTCCGGGAAACTAGAAGCATTCAAAGCCGGGTTTCTGGCGTTCGTGGAAAAGACGAAGAGCGAAGAGAAGAATCTCTTCTATGAGTTCACCCTTAACGGCGATGAAGTTTTCTGTCGCGAAGGATATACGGATGCCGAGGGTCTTCTCGCCCATCTGGAGAACGTTGGCGCGCTGCTCGCCGAGGCACTCAAGATTTCGGACCTCACCCGATTGGAGGTGCACGGACCGGCATCGGAGGTCGAGAAGCTGAAAGCGCCTCTGGCCCGTCTGAAGCCCGCGTGGTTCGTGCAAGCAAAGTAGGAATGAGAAAGTAGGAAGTAGAAAACCGAAGAGATCAGACTCGGAATGGATCCCGAACGGCTTCTCAACGTCGCTGATTACGCGCGGGCATCGGGGGCAAAACTGCCGAAGGATGTCTGCGATTATTTTTCCGGCGGAGCGCTGGACGAAATCACGCTACGCGAAAACGTGGCGGGCTGGGAAAGGCTGAAGCTCTACTACCGGGTGCTGGCGGGCGTGGGGAAACGGGACCTCGGGACGACGGTCCTCGGACAGCGAATCTCGATGCCGATCGTGGTGGCGCCGACGGCGTTTCATAAACTGGCTTGTGAAGCGGGAGAGATCGTGACGGCGCGAGCGGCAAAGGCGGCTCGGACGCTTTTCGTTCTCAGTTCGCTCGCGAACACGGCGATGGAGAAGGTCTTCGCGGAGGCGGGGAGTCCGCGGTGGTTTCAACTCTACATTTACAAGG
>JALYIN010000462.1 GCA_030775765.1 Verrucomicrobiota bacterium | reverse complement strand
ACTTCCCCCCGACATGGCCGACCAAAATGGGGGACTGGAATCCAGCCGCAAGATCGAGACCAATCCGGTCGTCGTGGTGGCCGGCATTGGCCAGAAAGGGCGCAGCTTTCTCCGGGAAGTGGGCGGGATGTTTTGGTTCATCGTCCACACGTTCACGGAAACATTTGAGAACATGCGGCGCGGGCGCGCGCCGTTCAAAGCCGCCAGCTTTTTCCGGCACACCGAACGCGCGGGTGTGGGTTCCGTGCCGCTCGTCGCGATGGTTTCGTTTTTCCTGGGCCTGACGATGGCCTTGCTGACCGGATACCAACTGGAGCGCTTCGGAACGGAGCGCCTGGTGCCGGGCTTGGTCTCAATCGCGTTCACCCGCGAGTTGGGACCCTTGCTTACCGGCATCATGCTCGCCGCGCGAATCGGCGCCGCCTTTACCGCGGAACTGGGCACGATGGAAGTGAACGAAGAAGTGGAAGCCATCGAGGCGATGGGGATCAGTCCCCTGCGCTTTCTCGTCGCGCCGCGAATGCTGGCCTTGTTTGCGCTCATGCCCTGTCTCTCCGTGATCTCCAGCGTGGCGGCCATCGTCGCCACGTGTTTCATCTCCTACGCCTATTTCAATATCGCTCTGGTTTACTTCAATGACCTGGTGCTGAGCTCCCTCCTCATCCGCGACATCATCACCGGGATCATGAAAAGCTTTCTCTTCGGCCTGCTGATCGCGGCGATCGCGTGCTACCGCGGGCTCAACGTTACCGGCGGCGCGGCGGGTGTCGGCAACGCCACCACCTCGAGCGTCGTCACGGCGATCACCACGGTGATCGGTTTCGACACGGTTTTTAACATTGTGTACACGGTTTTCTTCCCAACATGAGCGCGCCCACTCCGCCGGTGGTTGAGCTGCGCGATGTCAACCTCAGCTTCGACGAAAAAAAGGTTCTCGACGGCGTGTCGCTCGAAGTAGAGCCGCTCGATCGCTTCGTCATCATGGGCCAGAGCGGCAGCGGCAAAAGCACGATCCTGCGCCTGATCCTTGGAATCCTGGGGCCGAATCGCGGCTCCGTTTTCTTCAAGCAATTCGAAATTTCGCGTTTGAACCGGCGGAAGCTGCAGCAGGTCCGCACCCAGATCGGAATGGTCTACCAGTATTCGGCACTGCTCAGCTCGCGCAGCGTGCGCGATAATGTGGGCTTGCCCCTCGAAGAATTGACCACAAAAACACCCGGCGAGATCGACAAGATCGTGGACGAAAAGCTGGCGCTCGTAGGGATGTCGGAAGCGAAACACCAGGCCCCTTCGGAGCTAAGCGGGGGAATGAAAAAGCGCGTCAGCCTTGCCCGCGCCCTCGTCATGGACCCGGAGCTGATTCTGTTCGACGAGCCCACCGCCGGTCTCGACCCGGTCATCGCGAGTGTGATCGACGAATTAATCATTAGCCTGACGGAAAGCTCAAACGTGACCTCGATCATCGTCACCCACGAAATGGACAGCGCCTTCCGGGTTGGCACGAAGATGGCGATGCTGTATCAGGGAAAAATTATTGAACAGGGCCAGGCCGAGACGTTCAAAAACTCGACCAATCCCGTGGTGGCGCAGTTCTTGAGCGGCAGCACCGAAGGACCGATCCTGGAAGGAAGCAAAGATGCGATTGCAACGAAATGAAATCCTGACCGGCCTGCTCGTGCTCGCCACCATTGCGGTCCTGACCGCGATCCTGATCCTGCTCGGCGCGCCCGGACTCTTCCGGCCGCTGGTGACGTACCGGATCTACATGGACAACGCCGCCGGCATCAAGCTGGGCGCGCCGGTGTTGCTGGCGGGGCGCAAGATTGGCCAGGTCGACAAACTTTATTCGCCCGTTTCCAAGGAAGATGCCGCGCGCGCCGAAGCCGCCGCCGCCGCCTTGCACACCGGCGACCCCAGCCCGACCCCGGCGGAGAAGCCGAAATATGAAGCACGCATCGACGTCAGGGTCGACAAGAACGCGCTTGTCTACAAAGACGCGAAAGCGCGCCTCATCACCCTCGGGCTCCTCGGCGAGACAGCCATCGATATCACCCAGGGCAACGATAGTTCCGGGCGGGCGGGCGATGGCGAAACTTTTGCGGGCGAACGCGTCCCGGACTTCGGCGAGTCCATTTCCAAGATGCTCGACATCGTCAAGCCGGTGGCACTCGAGGCGACCAACACGTTGAAGGAACTGCAAACCACTTCAGCGAATCTCAGCCATATCACGGATGAGAATTCGCAGCTCAACATGGGGCTTGCGCAGTTCCGCACCTTCGTCGAGAACCTGACGAGTTTGACCGCGCGGGACAGCTCGCTCTCGATCGCGCTCAAGAACATTGAGAAGATCAGCACCGATCTGTCGAGCAACGATAACATCCAGATCACGCTCCAGAATTTTCGCGAGTCCTCCGATACGCTGAAAGGAATCATGGCCGATCTCAGTCGGCTGGGGCCCGACCTGAAAGCGGCCGGAACCAACGTCAAGGAATTGACGGAAACGGTGAAGACCCAGCCCTGGCGCCTGATCTGGCCGAGCACGAAAAAATACCCGCAGGACGAACAGGCCGCCGCCGAGGCCACGCCAAAGAAAGTGACGAAGCCGCGGGTGCGGACTACCCCCACGCCGCCACCGAGAACACGATAGCCCTCGGCGGAAGCTCCAAATTCCAAAACTAAAGCACCAGAGAAATTCCAAGCTCCAAACGCGTATGGCAGGCGCAGCCAATCTGGAGCTTGATGTTTGCAGCTGCTCTGGACCTTGGTGCTTGGAGTTTGGAGCTTTAGATGGCCGCGCGCTTCGCCCCCTTGAGATGACACACCATTATTGCAACAACAGCGTCCGCGCTTTCGTCACTTCTTTAATTCCACCAGTTTCGCCTGGAGGAACGACATAACGGCCGCTTCCTCCGCCCGAAGGTCTTCCAGCTTTTCCGCGAGAGCTTCCTCGGTTTTTTGCCGGAGACCCTCGATCATGTCGCCATCGAGATAAGACTCCAACACCACCGGGTGGACGTAGCATTTCCGGCAAACAGTCGGAGTGTTGCCGAGGATTTTGGCGACGGCGGTGATTGCATCTTTGATGTTTTTCTTCGCCTGCGCCTGGTTCTCGACAGGCCCTTGGGCATTTAAGGCCATCGCCGTGAGCAGCGTTCCCGCCCAGGTGCGAAAATCCTTGGCCGTAAACTCTTCACAAGTGATCTCCCGCAGGTAATCGTTCACGTCCTGCGAATCCACATTTCGGACTTCACCCGCTTCGTCTTCGTACTGAAAGACGTCCTGGCCCGGCAGGTCCTGGAGTTGGCGGATGATATTCGCGAGCCGGCGATCACTCACGTCGATTTCATGTTTCACCCCGCTCTTGCCCTTGAAACTAAAGGTGAGTTTCGCGCCTTTCACGTCGACATGCCGGTTCCGCATGGTCGTTAGGCCAAACGACTTGTTCTCCCGCGCGTACTCCTCGTTCCCGATGCGGATGAACGTGCGTCCGAGCAAGTGCACCACGGTGGCCAGGACCTTGTTTCGCGGCAGATCGCGCAGGCCCATGTCCTTGTTGACCCGGTTGCGAATTTTCGGCAACGCCTGCCCGAAAACTAGGATGCGATCGTATTTGTTCTCATCGCGCGCCTCTCGCCAGCGCTCGTGATAACGATACTGCTTCCGCCCGCGCGCATCCCGGGCGGTGGCTTGGATGTGCCCATTGGGCGACGGACAAATCCAAACGTCCTTGTAGGCGGGCGGAATCGCAATGCGCCGGATGCGCAAGATGCGGGTTTCGTCGCAGATCGGTTTGCCTTGCGTGTCGAAATATTCGAAATCGTCGCCCTTCGGTTTGCGCGTGTAGCCAGGCTGGTCGTCGCTGACATAGCGCAAGCCCGCGTCTTCCGCGACCTCGACCGGGTCTTGCGCGACTTCGATCTCCGCGACTTTCTGTTTCTCCCGGCGCTGCTGGGTCGTAGGCACTCAACCAAATCGTGCGCGAGAGGACGCGAGGTCGCACGAGACTTTTCTGGGGAGCGCATGCGCCCTCGCGTGCGCTCCCCAGAACCAGATTCTAGGCGCCGTAGCTCTTCGTGAATTTCTTGCGTGACTCGGATTCGGCTTCAGGCATCGCAGGAGCCGGCTCGGTCTTTTCCGCGGATGATATCGCGGCGGGCTCGTCCGCTGCGGCTTCCGGCAAGTCCGGGGCGGCGTCAGACTCGGTCGTGCCTTCACGCATCTGGCGCGACACTTCTACGAATGCCATCTGCAAATTCGAGAGCGTGTTGCGCAGCACCGTGGTCTCTTCGTTCGTGAGATTGCCGCGCGTCTTTTCCTGGATCATGGCGAGCTGGTCGATGAACATTTTCGCCAGCTCGAGGTTCACTTCGCCCTTGCCGGTTTGCGGGTTGGGAATTTGCCCGAGGAACAGCGCCGCGTTCTGCGCCTGCATCATAATAAACTCGATGAAGCGCTGCGACATTTCGCCGGATTGTGTGTTGGTTTGGACTTCAGCCATGGTCTATCTCCCTTTCGCTTTAGCATCGCCCGGCGGTCGCACGAGAGCCAGAACGTACGGCTGATTCTGAAAATACTTCGCCGCCACGCGCCGAACTTCTTCCACCGTAATCCCTTCGACGTCGTGCTCGAGCTTCTTGTAATGGTCGAACCCGAGCCCGTAAAGCTCATCGAGCGCTGCCATGTATCCGAACGAATCGTTGCTCTGGTTCGCGATTTGTTGCTGCCCGATCATTTTCTTTTTTGCGCGGGCCAGTTCTTCCCTGGTCAATCCTTCCGACGCCAGCTTTCCAATTTCCTCCAGTAATGCCGCCCTCACCGGCTCGATCTTTTGCGGGTCGGTGCCGAGGTAAAAAAGAAACAACCCGGGAACGAGGCCCTGCATCTGGCTGGCACCGACGTAATAGGCCAGGCCCATTTCTTCGCGGATCCGCACGAAGAATCGCGATCCAAGATCGCTGCTCGCTTCATCGATTAATTCGAGGGCGTAACGGTCCGGGCTGAACATGTCTGCGCCGCGGTAACCGACCATCAACACGCCCTGGGCCTTCTCTTTCAAACTCTCAACCGTGATCGTGCCGCCGAGCGGCCCCGGTTGCGGCGCGCCGGTCAAAGCCAGCTCGCCCGGTTTCATTTTCCCGAGCGCCTGCTCGAAAAGCTCACGCACTTCCGCGACCTTCACATTTCCGAAAATGGAAACGACACCGTTGCGGCCGGCAAGGTAGCGATCGCGAAACGCCAGCAAATCCGGCCGGGTCAACTTCGCCACCGACTCAACCGATCCTTTCCCGCGGAGCGCATAGGGATGCTCGCCGAAGAGCGCCTCGCGCAAAATATTGCGAGCCACGGTCGTAAGCTGCTCCTCGTCTTCCTTTATCCCGGCGAGCTGCACTTCCCCTTCACGCTCGACGGCGGCGTCGGGCATCGTCGCGTTCAGCAAAACATCGGAAAGGATTTCGATACCGAGCTGGAGATCAGGCTGGGTTACGTCAACCGCCACGCTGAAGCTGTTGTTCCCCGCATCGCTGCCGATGCTGCCACCGACGGCCTCGATCGTGTCGGCGATCTGTTCGGCTGTGCGCGTCTTCGTTCCTTTCAGCAGCGCCTTCGCCATCAATCGCGTGATGCCGTTGGTCTCGCGCGTTTCCGCCAAGAGGCCGCCGCGAAAAACGGCCGCCATCGAAACCAGCGGAAGCCGCGGGTCTTCGCGCACGAGCAAACGAAGGCCATTCGAGAGCTCGATCTTCTGAATTTCTCCGGGGGCAATTGGTTGGGCCGCTTCACTCTTAGCCGCGGCCGCTGCCTTCGGATCAAGGGAGACGACCGTGAGATTATTATCAACCAGATACTTTTCGGCGACGCGGCGAATATCCTCAGAGGTGACTTTTTGAACCGCGTCGAGGTATTCCCGAGTGAAATTCAGGTTCCGGGTCAGGAACCAATTTGAACCGAGGTCGGACGCCTGGCCGCGCATGGTGGTGAGCGCGCCGAGGTGATGGCTTAACGAAATTTTCTTTGCCTTGGCCAGTTCTTCCGGAGTAATCCCAGCCGTTTTGATCTCGTCGATTATCTTCAGGACGAGGTCCCGCGCGGCGTCGCGGTTTTCCAGTTCCACGGTGGCGTCAATCCCGAGCAATCCCGGATCGCCCGGTGTGTAGGAGAAAGCAGAGACGCCATAGGCGAGCCCGGTTTCTTCGCGCAGCCGGCGATAAAGGCGCGAACTGCGGCCGTCGCCGAGGATCGTCGAGAGAAGGTCCAGCGCCGGCACGTCGGGATGCGTAATCTCGGGGATATGCCAGGAGAGCGAGAGCCGGCTCAGCTCCGTGACAAATTCCTGCTGAACCTCGCGCCGGCCAAGCTGGGGCGGCTCACTCGGGATGAAAACGGGTTGCAGCGATTTTGCGGGGTGACCCTTGAAAAGATCAGTGAGCTGCTGGTAAACCGCGTCCGCCTGAACGTCGCCGACGATGACGAACGTCAGATTATTCGGCACGTAACGCGCCTGGTAATACTTCATCACGTCGTCACGCGTGAGCTGATTGTAAACGTCGAGCTGCCCGATGACCGGCAGCCGGTAGGGATGGCGTTGATAGGCGGTGGAGAAAAGTAATTGTCCCGCCATCCGGTCGGGATCGTCCATCCCCATGGCGAATTCGCGGCGAATCACTTCCTGTTCCTTCGCGTACTCTTCCGCGGGCAACGTCGAGTTCATCATCGCGTCCGAAAGCACCTCGATCGCGATGCCGGCCCCGTCCTTCGGCACATCGATCCAGAAAACAGTGCGATCGAATGACGTGTAGGCGTTGATGTAGCCGCCCACGTCCTGGACTTTCTGCGCGATCGCGTTCGCCGGATTCGTTTTCGTCCCCTTGAACAGCATGTGCTCGAGGATGTGCGACAAACCCGCGCCGAGATGTTCGTTCTCGTCCACGCTCCCCGTGGCACACCAGGCCTGGACGCTCGCTACCGGCGCGCTCCGATCTTCCTGCACGATGATCGTGAGCCCGTTCGGCAACACGCGCTTCTGCGCCGTGCTCGGCGGAAAGGTGATGCCGGGCCCGCTCTCGGGGGGGGCGGCTTTAAGATGGGCGCTTCGCATATCGTCTAACCAAAGCGCGCCCGGCGGCGCGTTTCATTTAGGACAACTTCGGCGCAGATGCCGGAAGTCCAAGCGGAACGTCGGGGTGCGAGCGTTTTTCCGGCTCGAACGGCTTCACAAACGCCTCGTGAAAATCGAAGACGTTCTTGAAATCCTCGATCGAATCTTCCTCGGTTTTCCCGAAAATCCCGGCGCCGATCAGGTTGAAAACCATGTGCCCGACATCTTCGGTCGACCGGACTCCCCAGTAGGACAGGACCGTCACCACCATCGGCCCAAATTCTTTCAGCGCGTATTCTCGTACGCCCTGGAGCAGCTCCGGCCCCGCCACGTGCCGGACCGACGCGCCTTTCGTCTTCTTCTGCTGCTTGGTCGTGTAATCGAGCGCGTCCCGGAGAAAAACGTAGGCATCGCGCTGGTAACGCGGGTCGCTGGCCACAATCGAATCGAGTGCTTCGGCGAATCCTATCTTTTGCATTTATTGTCTTGAGCCGTTTTACCGAGAGCCGCCACGATAAGCAACAACGCTGCGGCGGGCAACTCAGGCTTTCGTTATGTGACAACGTCGGGAGTATCGTGTTTGATTCTTTTTTGCCGACGAGCGTGCTTAAATAGCCGTCGAATAGGCGTCGATGAGATGGCAATTCAAAGATCGACTTGATGGCGGGCTGCTCGTTCTGCGCGCCGGCCTTGGGCTGATGTTTGTGTTCATGCATGGACTCCCGAAGCTCACTGGAGGCGTCGCTCTGTGGAGGGGACTCGGCGGCGCTTTTAATCGGCTCATCGGCATTTCGTTCTTGCCGGAGTTCTGGGGATTCGCGGCCGCCATCGCTGAATTTGGCGGCGGGCTTTGTCTGATCGCCGGGGCCTTTTTTCGACCGGCATGCGCGCTCATGGTGTTCACGATGGCCATCGCGGGGGGAGCGACGATCCGCGGCGGCGAAGGATTCGATGGCGCCACTCACGCGCTCGAGCTCGCGATCGTGTTGCTCGCTCTTTTTTTCACCGGTCCCGGCAAGTTCACCCTGCCGATTTTCTGGAAAACCAAAACTCAGACCTAACCATGCAAACTCCCTTCGCTCGGCGTCAGCTCCACCGAATCATCTTTTTCGCCGCGGTGATTTTTGTCGGGGTCGCGGTGGGCGGCGCGCAGCCGGAGACGAAACCAAATTATCCCTCCACTCTCAGTGGCGGCGCGCCGTGTGGTTCCTGCACCGCGCCGGACAAACTCTCGTGGAAGACCGTGATCCCGCCCGGGATTGAAAGGGGCGAACCGTTGGTCATCACAGGAAAAGTTTTTCAGCCGGACGGAAAGACGCCGGCCGAAGGCATGGTGCTTTGGGTCTATCACACCGACGCGACCGGATATTACAATGAGAAGGACGACGCCAGCCATCCGCGGCTCAACGGTTGGATGAAGATCGGCGCGGACGGCAAATACGAATTCCGCACGATCCGGCCAGGCGCGTATCCGCATCGGACGACGCCGGCGCACATTCATGCGCATGTTTACGGGCCGGGGTATTCGGAGCGCTCGATCGAGGATTACTGGTTCAAGGACGATTCGCGAATCAACGAGAGAGAACTGAAGAACGCGGCGGATAACGGAGAGCATCCGGTGATCGTCGAGTTGAAACGCGGCAACGACGGCGTCTGGCGGGGCGAGCGGGACATCACGCTGAAGGCGGTGAAGTAGAGCCTTCGCTAACCGCGGAATGTTCGGCTTGGAATGGAGGAGTGAGCTCCTGCGAGCCCGGCGTCCCTGAGCTCCGCCCTCCATGCGTGCGGTTTGCAAACGGAACGTCTTTGCCGAAGGGGAGTCCCAGCGCTAGAATCGCGCATGAGTCCTTTGCAGGAGCAGATCGAGCAGCGGGGGTTGCAAATATTCGACCTCGTCGATCAGAACCCGGAGTCGATCTTCAGCAAGGCAGGCTTCTATCAGCGCATGATGGCGTTCTCGATGCGCGACGAGGCCTTCAAGGTGCAAATGTTCCGTTTTGTGGACGTGCTCGCTTCATTGCGCAGCTCGCGCGATATCGTCCGGCACCTCGGCGAATATTTTGCCGACATGGGCAATGGCTCGGTGCCATTCCTCCAGACCGGCATCAAAGCCGCCCGCATTTTCCCGTGGGTAACCGCGCCGGTTCTCCGCTGGAACGTCTCCGGCATGGCGCGGCAGTTCATTGCCGGGCGCGACCCGGACGACGTGATGAAAATGTTGCGTAAGCGGCGGAAGGAAAAGATCGGATTCACGGTCGATCTCCTCGGCGAAGCGGTCGTGAGCGAACAGGAAGCGAACGAATACGCCGAGCGCTGTTTTCATTTGCTCGACGGATTGGCGGAACGGACCCGCGGCTGGACCGATCCGCTGGGTCAAAACACCGAGTTGTTCCCGGTCGTCAACGTGTCGGTGAAAATCTCCGCGCTTTACTCGCAGATGAACCCGGCCGATCCCGAGGACGCCATCGCGCATCTCGCGCCGAAGCTGCGCCCGATCCTGCGGCGCGCGCGCGAAGTCCGCGCCTTCATCAATTTCGACATGGAAAGCTACGCGCACAAAAACACGACGCTGGAGCTTTTCCGGACACTCTTCAACGAGCCGGAGTTCCGCGACTGGCCTCACGCCGGCATCGTGATCCAGGCTTATCTGCGCGATGCAGAACGCGACCTGACGAACCTGATCGAATGGGGCCGGCAGCGCGGCACACGTTTCACCGTGCGTCTCGTGAAAGGCGCTTACTGGGATTACGAGAAGATCAAGGCCGCGCAGAACGGCTGGCGCTGCCCGGTCTGGCTGCAAAAACCGGAGAGCGACGCGAACTTCGAAGTCTGCACCCGCATCCTGCTCGAGAACGAATCGATCGTAACCTCGGCATTCGGCTCGCATAACGTCCGGAGCATCGCGCACGCGCAGGCCTTCGCGGAGCAGCTGGGGATCGATAAAAGCCGCTTTGAGTTTCAACTGCTTTACGGAATGGCCGGCCCAATCAAGCGCGCGCTGGTCGAGACGGGTTATCGCGTCCGCGAGTATTGTCCGGTGGGCGAGCTGCTCCCCGGCATGTCGTATCTCGTCCGGCGTTTGCTCGAGAACACGTCCAACGAAGGTTTCCTCAAGGCGAAGTTTTCCGACAAAGCCGGGCCGGCACAATTACTGCGCGACCCGCGCTCCCTTCTGAGACGCTCCCCTGTAGCGGCAGGCGTGTCGCCTGCAACGGCGCGGCATGCGGGGGGCACGCCCGCCCCTCCAGGAGGCCCTTCGCGCAACGGCCAATCGCTCCGAACTCCACCCGGCGACACCTACGAGAATTCGCCGCTGGTGAATTTCGTCCATCGCAGCAGCCAGGAAAAAATGCGCACCGCGCTGCGCGAGATGAAGGCGAAGCTCGGCCAAAAATATCCGATCGTCATCGACGGCCAGAAAATCTGGACCGACAACCTGATCGACTCCATCAACCCCAGCTGGCCGACCCAGGTCGTCGGCGCGGTGGCGGAAGCCCATGTCGACCATGCGGAAGCCGCCGTGACCGCGGCTAAAAAAGCGTTCGAGCACTGGTGCCGTGTGAGCGTGGAGCACCGCGCCGCATTGCTGGAACGGGTGGCGACAATCATGGATCGCCGCCGGTTCGAGCTATCCGCGCTGGAGGTTTACGAAGTAGGCAAGCCGTGGGGCGAGGCGGACGGCGACATTCGCGAAGCGATCGATTTCCTTCTCTTCTACGCCCAACAGATGCGGTTGCGCGGACTGCCGCGGCTTACGCAGCATGTGCCTGGCGAAGAAAGCTACCAGCATTATTGGCCGCGCGGCGTCGCCCTCGTCATCGCGCCCTGGAATTTTCCGATGGCGATTTTGACCGGCATGGTCTCGGCCGCGATCGTCACCGGCAACACCGTCATCATGAAACCAGCGGAACAATCCGCCGTTTGCGGCGCGATGTTGATGGAGATGTTCGAGGAAGCGGGTGTGCCCGCCGGCGTCCTGAATTTCCTGCCGGGCAAAGGGCGCGTCATTGGCCAGCATCTCGTCGATCACAAAGACGTCCACATGATCGCGTTCACCGGCTCGCGCGAAGTCGGTCTGCGGATTTGGAAGAGCGCCGGCGAAACGCGCGAAGGCCAGCTCGAATTGAAGCGTGTGGTGTGCGAGATGGGTGGCAAGAACGCCGTCATCGTCGATTCCGATGCCGACCTCGACGAAGCCATCGTCGATTCGATTTACTCCGCGTTCGGCTATCAGGGCCAAAAATGTTCCGCGCTCTCGCGGTTGATCGTGCTCGAGGGCAACTACGACCGCGTCGTGAAACGGTTGGTCGAAGCGGCCGCTAGCCTGCGAGTCGGAAATCCCGAGACAGCGGGCATGATGGTCGGCCCCGTTATCGACGAGACCGCCTACCGGCGTCAGTTAGAAATAATCGAGGCTGGAAAAAAGGAGGCGACCCTTGCCTTCCAAGGCACCGTTCCGCCGGAAGGCTTTTTCGTTCCACCGACGATTTTCACTGGAGTGGAACCGCAGATGCGTCTCGCGCGCGAAGAAATTTTCGGCCCGGTCCTGAGTGTGATGAAAGCACGCGACCTCGATGACGCGATCCGCATTGCGAACGACACCGACTACGCGTTGACCGCCGGCTTTTTCTCACGCAGCCCGGCGAACATCGAGCGCGTGAAAGCGGAGCTGGTGGCGGGCAACGTTTACATCAACCGCTCCTGCACCGGCGCGGTCGTCGGCCGCCATCCGTTCGGTGGCTTCAAGATGTCCGGCGGCGGCACCAAGGCCGGCGGCGGCGATTACCTTCTCCAATTCCTCGTCCCGCGCGTCGTCACCGAAAACATCATGCGCCACGGCTTCGCGCCCGACACCACGCCGGAATTCCGGGCGCCGTTCGGGCATTTAATAAACTCGTAGGAGCCTTAGGGCTCGCCAGCGCCAAGATTCCGGCATGCTTTACATCGTCGCCACGCCGATCGGCAACCTGAACGACATCACGTTTCGGGCACTGGAGGTTTTAAAGTCCGTGGATCTGATCGCGGCGGAGGACACGCGGCATTCTGGGAATTTGCTGAGGCATTTTGAAATACGAAAGCCGCTCGTGAGTTATCACGAGCACAACGAAGCGATGCGGTCGCAGGAATTGGCAGAGCGGCTCGCCACCGGCGAAAAAGTGGCGCTGATCACGGATGCGGGAATGCCGGGACTCTCCGACCCGGGCGCGCGTCTCATCCGCAAATGCATTGAGCGCGATCTCCCGTTCACGATCATTCCGGGTCCTTCGTCGATTCTGACCGCCCTGGTCGGGTCGGGTTTCTTGATGGAGAAGTTTTGTTTTCGCGGATTTCTGCCAGTGAAAAGCGGGCAGCGCGAACGGGAGTTGCGTGCAGCCGCGGAACGGGAGGAAACATCGATCTTCTTCGAGTCGCCGTATCGCATTCTGAAAACGCTGACCGCATCCGCCGAGCTGATGCCAGACCGGCAGCTTTGCGTCACGCGGGAGCTCACGAAAAAGTTCGAGGAATTCCGGCGCGGAACGCCAGCCGAACTTCTCACCCATTACACCGCCCACCCTGCGAAGGGAGAGATCACGCTGGTGATCAGCGGCACAGCCGGCTAGACAGGTTTCCGCTTGTCAAAGCTCGCCAGCTGTGGAAGTTTGCGCGGCTTTTCCCCTAGGCATTCACTCAGCTTTTCGTATGGCTTACGCAATTATTAAAACAGGCGGCAGACAGCATCGCGTCGCGGAGGGCGATATCATCGATGTCGATCTGCTCGAAGGCGATGCTGGCAAAGAAACAATCTTCGGCGACGTCCTTTTCCACGGGGATGGCGACAAGCTCACCCACGGCAGCCCGCTCATCGAAGGGGCCACCGTTACCGGCGAAGTGATCGAGCAGCGCAAGGACAAGAAAGTCATCGCGTTCAAGTATCGCCGCCGAAAGGGATACCACCGGACGGTGGGTCACCGCCGCAAGCTGACGCGCATCAAGATCACCGGCATCAGCCTCGGTGGAAAGACTTCCAAGGCGAAGAAGGCGAAAGCCGACGACACCGAAAAATCCGCTTAATCTCATGGCACATAAAAAAGGACAGGGCAGCGTTAAAAATGGCCGGGACAGCGTCAGCAAACGGCTGGGCGTGAAAAAATTTGGCAGCGAAGTGGTGGTGGCTGGCAATATCATTATCCGGCAGCGCGGAACGAAGTTTCTCCCGGGCAAGAACGTCGGGCTGGGCCGCGATTACACAATCTTCGCGCTCATCGACGGCCAGGTGCGATTTGATCGGGCTGGCCGCCGGGTCAACGTCGAGCCAGTCGCCGCGAAGTAACGTTTCTTTCCCGTTCGCAGCCAGCCGCGAATAGGTTGTGCGGCATCGCGCTTTTGCGATACAAAAGAAATCTGCTCATGAAATACCAGACCTATCTCCTCTTCGGCGCGCCGGGCAGCGGCAAGGGCACTCAGGGCCGCACGCTCGGCAGCATTCCGCGTTTCTTCCATTGCGCCTGCGGGGATGTGTTTCGATCGATCGATACTCGGACGAAGGTGGGCGCCGCTTTTCTCGACTACTCGAGCAAAGGCCAGCTCGTGCCGGACGAAATTACCGTCCAGCTCTGGAAAGCGCAGATCGATGCCGCCGTCAATTCGCACACGTTCAAGCCCGACATCGACATCCTGGTGCTCGACGGGATTCCGCGAAATGTCGGCCAGGCCAGGATCATGGACGACCTGATCGATGTGAAGAAGGTGTTCCATCTTTCCTGCCCGAACCGGGATGCCCTCTTCGCGCGTCTGAAGAAGCGGGCGTTAAAGGACAACCGGCTGGACGACGCGAACGAGGAAGTGATCCAGCGCCGCCTGGCCCTTTACGAAACGGAATCCAAGCCGGTCCTCAGTTATTACGGCACGGAGCGAATCACCTGCATCGACGCGACGGAGCCGCCGGCGAAGGTTTTGCTGCACATACTCGAGAGCGTTAACGACGGGGTGAACGGGTCGCATGAGCCAGCAGCAGTTTGAGAATTTCACCGCCTCGAGCCTCTACTGCGAGAACTGCAAGGCAGCGATGCCGGTGCGCGAGCGGCTCCTGCTGATTCTGCCGGACAAGGAAATCTTCGATTACCTTTGCACTGGCTGCGCGTCGTCCGTGGGCCAGCGGGAAGTGACCGCCGGCGATAAATTAATGGCGCAAGCCGCTGCGCCCCGCCGGCGCCGGCGCGCGCCTGCTCAACGCATCCAGCTCTAACGCGCGATGCGCGTGCTCTTCATCGGGACGGGCGAAATCGGCGTGCCGGTTTTGCGGTGGTTAATCGAATCGCCGGAACACGAGCTGATTGGTGTCGTGACCCAGCCGGACAAACCGGTCGGACGCGAGCAAGGGATCGAACCGCCGCCGATCAAAGCGGCGTTGGCTGGCAACGCCGTGCCGATCTTTCAACCCAAGCAAATGAAGAGTGAGGAAGCGGTCGCGGAAATCCGGGCGCTCGCGCCGGATGTGATCGTCGTCATGGCTTATGGACAAATCCTCCCGCCGGGAATCCTCGAGGTCCCGCGGATCGCCTGCCTGAATTTGCACGCTTCGCTTCTGCCGCGGCATCGCGGCGCGGCGCCGATCCAGGCATCGATCGTGGCGGGTGATCGGGAGACGGGCGTTGCCGTGATGTACATGGATGAAGGGCTTGATACCGGTGACGTCATGTTGGAAACGCGGATCGAGATTGGGCCGGACGAAACCGGTGGCTCGCTGCACGAT
>JALYIN010000461.1 GCA_030775765.1 Verrucomicrobiota bacterium | reverse complement strand
CTTTCTGGGCGAGCTGCGCCTTCGCGCGATTCTCATCGAGCCGCGTCATGGCAAACCAGCGATCGCTCGGGACGGACTTCGCGTTGTTCATCGCGATCAGGCAATTCGTGTTACACGGGTTTCCGATCACGAGAATCCGCACATCTTTCGCTGCGTTCTTTGCAATCGCCTGTCCCTGGCCGGTGAAAATCTTGCCGTTAATCCCAAGCAAATCCTTCCGTTCCATCCCGGCTTTGCGCGGCACGCTGCCCACCAGCAGCGCCCAGTTCACATCGCGAAAACCTTCATCGAGATCGGTGGTGGCGACGATGTTCTTCAATAGCGGGAACGCGCAGTCGTCCAGTTCCATGACCACACCCTTGAGCGCCTCGAACCCCGGTGGGATTTCGATCAAGTGCAGCGCGACGGGCTGGTCCGGGCCGAACATCGCGCCGGAAGCGACGCGAAAAACGAGAGCGTATCCGATTTGTCCGGCCGCGCCGGTGATCGCGACTTTGATGGGTGATTTCATCTCTATTCTTTAGCCACGGATCGACCTGGCGAAACTAAATCCTTCCACTCTTTTCCAGAAGCTCGCGAATCACCCTCATCCATTTGCGCACGCGGCGGCTTTCCTCCAAACCCTTCACCGTTTTCCCCATGCGCCGGCTCCAGTTCGTGTTTGCTGCCGTTCCGGGGACGTTGAACCGGTCCTTGCGGGCCAGCAGATCGGTAATCATCACCAGTGCGATCCACGATTCGCACCGGAAAAGCGCTTCCATGATCTGCGCATAAAAGTCGCGGTCGTACTCGCTCCCGGCTCCCGGCCTGGGCAACCCGGCGAATTCGGCAATCTTCGCCAGGTCGTGCCTGGCCTGTTCGGACTCGGGATTCAAGTCTTCGAACGCATCTTCCCAGAGCGCGCGGATCGGCTGGTGATCGTGGGTTGCGTAGGTCGCTATGGAAAGCCGCTGATAATCGCAGCCCGAGATGGAACGGCCGTCCGGAAGATTTTCCCACTGCGGGATCTTGAACCCGGCAACGCCTAACGAACGCAAACTCGGGCGGACGTAATCCGGCACCGTCCCGAGGTCTTCGCCGGCCACGCGGGTGTCGCGAGATTCTTCCACGATCGCGCGCAGGTATTCCTCGCCTTCACGCCGATTCGCCTCGCAGTTCTCCCAGTTCGAATCGTCCCGCGGATAAAACTGCGGGAAGGCGCCGCCGGTTCGCTCGCGCATCTGGTCAAAGGAAAGCGGAAGCATCTCGGGATTGCGGGCCGGTCGCCACGGAAAGGCGTAGATGCGATAGAACCCGAGGACGTGATCGATGCGAAAGATGTGAAAGATTTTGCGCACGCCGCGCACTCGCCAGCGCCACCAGTCGAGGTTGCGATTTCGCATGATGTCCCAGCGGTAAAGCGGAATTCCCCAGTTCTGTCCCCACTTCTGGGTGAACTCGTCGTCCTTGAAGTACGGTTCGGGCGGCGCGCCACCGGACCAGTCCAGCGCGAACTGGTCCCGGCGCGAATAAACATCCGCGCTGTAAAGATTCACGCCGAATGGAATATCGCCCATCAAAGCAATGCCGCGCTCCTCCGCGTAGGCGCGCATGGCGCTCCATTGGTCGAATGCGACCCACTGGACGTATTTGAAAAACGATTCGCCTTCGGAAAAGCGTTCCCGCATTTCAGCGGTCTGCGCAGCGAGCCACTCGCGCGCTGAATCCGCCTCGCGATGGTCCTCCCGCCACCGGTCCCAGGTTTCACGTCCTCCGTTTTCGTCCATGAGCGCGCGAAAAAACGCATAGTCGTTCAGCCATTCCGCCTCGGTCTCGCAGAAGGCATTGAAATCGGCCCTCTCCTCTTCCGTCCGTTGCAGGAAGCGTCGATGCGCCTTTTCCAGCAGCGCCATCTTCAAACGCCGAACCCGATCGTGTTTCACCGCGCCTCTGCGCAATTTAACAAGATCGATGTCGCGGAGCGCGTCATCGAAATCCTGCCTGCTAAGATCTTCCGGCGACCCGGGTGCGAGATAGAGTGTGGTCGGCTCGAGAGCGACGGCGCTAATCGCGTTATACGGACTGTGATCGCCGCCGACTTCATTGATCGGGAGCAACTGCACCAGCTTGAAACCGATCCACGCCGCCCAATCGATGAATTGACGCAGCGCTTCCAGGTCGCCGATTCCGAGGTCGTTCTCGTGCCTCAAGGCAAACAGCGGCGTCAGAACGCCGGCGATCTTTTTCTCCGGCGACAAAATCATGGAGAAAATGACGAATGACGAATGACGAATGACGAATGAGTGGAGTTAAAGCGATCGTTCGACATTCGTCATTCGTGCTTCGTCATTGCCTTCTGATTTGCCAATCCTCAATGAGCTGGGTGGGAATCTCTTTGAGGAAACGCGACGGCCGCTGAAAAATGTCGCCTAAGCCGCCGCCCAAACGCATGTGCGGAAAAGTGAGATAGAGTTCGTCGCGTGCGCGGGTGATTGCGACGTAGAACAAGCGGCGTTCTTCTTCAATGGCGTCGCGCGTCTCCAACGAACGCGTGCTCGGAAACATTCCGTCGGTCAGCCAAATGACAAAGACGGTATGATACTCGAGGCCCTTCGCCTGGTGAACCGACGAGAGGTTCACTGCTTCGGTGTCGGTGCTCTGGTCCAGTGCCGGCTCCGCATCGATGTTGCTGATGAGAGCAAGCTGCGAGAGGAATTCGTTCACATCCTTGAATTGCCGCGCGAAGGCCGCGAGCTGATTCAGATCTTCCCGGCGCAATTCGTAGTTCGTGAAGTTCGCCTTCGCATAATCATCGTAAATCGCTTCCACGATCGACGTGATCATTTCTGACGGCGGGTTCGGCTGACCGCCCGGCGCAATTTCATCGAGGGTATGCGCGAGCTGCTCCCACGATTTCTTTGATTTCGCACCGACCGGGATCGCCCGCAGCAACTCACCGAAGTTGACGCCGCTGTAGCCGGGATCGGTGATCCCGGCAGGGGTTGGCGTCGTTTCGGCTGGCGGTGTGGCCTCGCCATTCTGGCCGGGATCACCAACCCCGGCTCCAGGAAAGGGCTCACCGAGAGATGCTTCCCAGGCGCGCCAATAATTGTCCGCGCTTTTGTTCCCGATCCCCGGCAGCAATTTCACCATCCGCTTGAACGCGACCTCGTCGCGCGGATTGGCGACGAAGCGGACGAATGAGGTCACATCCTTAACGTGGGCCTGCTCGAAGAATCGGACGCCACTGGTGATCAGGTACGGAATACCGCGCCGGGAAAGTTCAAGTTGCAACTCGATGGCGTGATAATGCGCCCGGTAAAGGACCGCGATGTCGTCCAGCGCGACTCCTTCGTCGCGCAGCTCCAGGATCCGTTGGGCAATAAACCGCGCCTGTTCGCTCCCGTCATTCAATCCGACCACGGCGGGCCTGAACGCGTTGCTCGGCCGGGTCGCAGCCAGTTCCTTTCGAAACTGCTTTACGTTCGCGGCGATGGCCGCGTTCGCGACTTGCAAGATCTCAGGAACACTCCGGTAGTTCAGCTCGATCTTGAAAACCTGCGCGTCGGGGTAACGCTCGGGGAACGCCAGGATATTTTTGAAGTTCGCGCCCCGCCAGGAGTAGATGGATTGCGCGTCGTCCCCCACCACCATGACGTTGCGATGTTCCGCCGCGAGGGTGTCGATGAAATCCGCCTGGATCTTGTTCGTGTCCTGGTATTCGTCCACGAGGATGAACTGGAACTGCCGCCGGTAGAAATCGGCGATGTGCTCGTGTTCCTTCAGCATCCGCAGCGTTTTCTCGAGGAGATCGTCGAAATCCATCGAGTTCGTGCTCTTCTTTTTCTTTTCGTAGCGCGCGTGGACGTCCTTGATCTGCTCCAGCAACGGCAAAAAATAGGGGAACTTTTCCGCGAGCAGCGCGTCGATCGGAGTCTCGGTGTTGATGACGAAGCTGAAAATCTCCGCGAGCACGTCGCCTTTTGGAAAGCGGATCTCTTTCGGGTTGATCCCGGCCGCCGCTACCACCGTATCGATGAGGTCCTTTTGGTCTTCGCGGTCCATGATCGTGAACCCGCTCGAATAGCCGAGCGCGCTCCCGTGCCGGCGCAGCATCCGATTTCCGATCGAGTGAAACGTCCCGCCCCAGAGACCGCTTGCGTCCACCGGCAAAAGATTCGCCACGCGATCGAGCATCTGGCGCGCGGCCTTGTTCGTGAAAGTGAGCAGGAGAATGTTTCGCGGATCGATTCCGTTCTCGAGCAAATACGCCACGCGATAAGTCAGGGTCCGCGTCTTCCCACTTCCCGCGCCCGCGATGACCAATAGCGGCCCGGGCGTCGCGGTCACCGCCGCAAGCTGCTGTTCATTCAGCTCCGCTGCGTAATCGATATTGATCCCGCTCGCGTGGGGCGCGCGCTGGAGCGTGTATTCGCGGGACATGGGGCGTAACGCTCCGGTGTCGCCGTGCGCTCTTCAATGGAAATCTAAACGAAGGAGCGCTACGGCGTCGGCCCGCTCGTCGAGGCGCGGCGTTTTTGCCCGAGTTCTTCGAGAAGCTCGATCTGGATCTGCTGGATTTCGAAGAGGCGGTTGTATTGGCGGCGGAGGAGGTGATCGATCTTTTCGTGCAGGTGCCTGATCTCGAGCTCGGCCTTGAGGTTGATCTTGTAATCGTTTTCGCCGCGCAACCGGTCGCGCGCTTCGCTCCGGTTCTGGCTCATCATGATGACTGGCGCTTGCAGGGCCGCGATCGCGGAGAGGACCAGGTTCATCAGGATGTACGGATAAGGATCGAAGGCTCGGTTCGCCAGGACGAAGCTGTTGACCACCACCCAGAAGAAAATAACCACGCTGAAGAAGATGATAAAGGTCCAACTGCCGCCGAACGTGGCGATCGAGTCAGAGAGTCTCTCGCCGAAGGTCAATTTTCTCTCGAACTGCCTGCTGATGTCGCTCGAGAGAATTTCGTGCTGCTGCAAGCTCTCGACCACTTCGTTGTCGAGCGCGGAGAGTTCGCCGATTTCGTCCTGCAAAACTTCCTTCACGTAATCGCGGCGAAATTTTCCCAGGTCGTCGAGGCAGATGAAGCTCTTGCCATCCCACTGCGGTGCCTTCCGGCCAATGAACTCGGAGAGGGATGGGCGCACCACTTCGCCGATCGTGCCATTCCGCAATGCCTTGGCCTGGCCGCAAATCACACACTCCGCCATCTCGGACTTGCTCATGATGATGTGATACCGAAAATCGCGATGGCTGTCGATTCCGCAGCTAGCGCAGAACGACCGAGCGCGAAGCGGAGCGGCCGTGATCGTCGAGAGCGATGAGCTGATAGACGCCTGGCGCCGGTTTCCAGCACAAAACCTCGTGCGCGTCGCAGGCGGCGATAAACGTTTTGTCGGCGAACCAGTAAAGTTTTCGGACGCCGGTTTCGGTTTCGGCGCGGAGCGGGATTCCGGGCGTGTTCGCCGGCTGCTGCGAAATTGTCATCTCATTCGCCGGCAAATTGATCTTTGGCGGATGCCCGCCGCGGGAAAGAAGTTCGTTATCCATCGCTGGCGAAAACGGCGGCGGCAATTTTCGCGGAACGCCCGCCCGCTCGAAGAGCGCGAGCAAATCCGACGGCCAGAACTCGAAGACTTCGCGTTTCAACGTTTGCTTGCCGTCGTCCTGCACCACCCGCAAGCCGGTGGAAGCGTCGACCAGGACTTCGCGGTGCACATCGCAAGTCGCGATTGGCGAAATGCCCGGGATGAACCAGCTCTCGGTGCGGTGGGAGCAGAATGAAGTCGGCAACTGGCCGGACACGGCGCAGAACTCAACGCGCTTGAGATTCAGCTCCGCCGGCGGCAAATGCGGCTCGAATCGCGCCGGCTCCCTCGTCCGCAACCCATCGATCATCTGGAAGAGGAGCGGCGCGGCGGCGGTGCGTCCGATGAAGGACGCATTTCGTTTTCCATCAAAATTACCGATCCAGACCGCGAGCACGTAATGGTCGAAGACCGCCACCGACCAGGCATCGCGAAAGCCGTGTGACGTTCCGGTTTTCCAAAACACCGGCGCGGTCCGGGACAGATCGGCATTCGTCATCCCGGGTCGCGGAATATTTCCCAGCATATCGAGGGTGAGAAACGCGGCTTCAGGGCTAAAGATGCGGTTAGGCTTGGTCGTCACCGGCCCATGCAGGCAACGGTGTAGCGGCTGAAGCCGCCCGCCGTTGGCGAGCGCGGCATACAGCCGCACCAAATCCTCCATCGTCACTTCCGAGCCGCCGAGCGGCAATGAGAGGCCGTAGAACGAAGCCGGTTTCGGGAGCGACACGTCGGCGTTGCGCAGAAATTCGTAGAACGTTGGATGCGACAATTCTGACGCGAGCGTCACCGCCGGCACGTTGCGGCTGCGCGCGAGAGCGTCGGAGGCGCGAATCGGCCCGAGAAACTCGCGGTCGAAATTTTCCGGGTTGTAATCGCCAAAGGTATGCGGCGCATCCTTGAGCAAGGTGAGGGGATGAATCTTTCCCTGGTCCAGCGCGAGCGCGTAAACGAACGGCTTTAGCGTCGAACCCGGCGATCGCCGCCGCCGGGTTCCATCGACCTGTCCCTGGATTTCGATTTTCGAAAAATCTGACGATCCGACTTGCGCAAGGACTTCCATCGTCTTGAAATCGATTAGCAAGGCGGCGGTGTTTTGAATTCCGCGATCGCGGTTCTGCGCGATGTAATCGGCCACGCGCTTTTCGAGCATTTGCTGGAGCGCAAGATCGAGGGTCGTGGACACTTCTGTTCCCCCGGCCTTCGATTCAATGACCTGCTGGACGAAGTGGGGCGCCGTCAGTTGATTTCGCGTGCGCGCCTCGGCGCGGAAGGTGAGCGCCGGAGTCTCTTTCGTGGTCGACCGCAAATACCAGCGCTGTTGCGCGTTCGTGACTCGCTCATTTTCGCCGCCCGCGACCAAGGCGCGCCGCGTCGGACTCTGCGGGATCACGCTCAATGCCACTGCCTCCGCGGAAGTCACACGCGCTGCACTTTTCGAAAAATAAACCTCGCTGGCCGCGCCGACGCCTTCAATGTTGCGCCCGTAAGGCGCGAGGTTCAGGTAGGCCTCCAGAATCTGCGCCTTCGAATAATGGCGTTCCAGTTCGATCGCGTAAACGATCTGGCGCAGCTTTCCGGCGACGGTCCGTGTGCGCAGACGATAACGCAACCGCGCCAGTTGCATCGTGATCGTCGAGGCGCCGGCGCGCGTTTGTCCGGAAGAGACAAGGCTCCACGTTGCCCTCAGTAACGACACCGGGTTAACACCGGGATGTTTGCCGTAATATTTGTCCTCGAACCGCAAGGTCGCTTCGACTAGTGCCGGCGAGATTTCCTCGAGCGGCGTCCAGATCCGATACTTCTGGTCGGCCGTCAGGGTAACGCGGAGGACGTTTCCGTTCCGGTCCCGCACTCGCTGGGAGAAATCGATGCCCTCGAGCAGGGGAGGTTTGGGAAGTGCCAGCCAGATGGCCGCTAATCCCATCAATAAGTAGATCGCGCGCCGCACCCACCGATTGACCGCATATTTTTTCACTTGTCGAAAATCCGAAACTACTTGGTCACGCTGATTTTCCCGCCCAAACCGCGTCCCTTCACGTTGCGATCGTACATCGATTCGGCGAAGACCGGCGGCACCACGAAGTTCCCGCGGTTGCACGATTTGATCTGGTAGGTGATCTCGAGCGTCTCCGTCGGAACGGTCGCGTAGAAGATCGCGCGATCCTCCCGGACGTCGACATAATCGACGCCTTTGATCGATGAGACGCCGGGTGCCAGCGACGAGCCGACCACTTCAAATCCACCGGGCAGCAGATCGATGAGGGCGACATTGCTGATCCATTCTTTTCGCAGGCTGCGGATGCGCAGCCGAACCGTCAGGACTTCTCCAAGTTGCGTGCTCGTGGCGGGTTTGTTCGATTTGTCGAGGATCTCGCGATAAACCTCGAGCCCGTCGGTGATTGCCTTGTTGGAAACCTGTCGATCGAACCCGGCCTCGATGACTTGGTAATAGGCGCCCGGCGGATTGAGCGCCGTCAGTGTGCGGAAGCGCAGTCCGGCTGCGTCCCCCGAGAAGTTCGCGCGCAACAAAAGTTTCGTTCCGGTCGCGAGGACTTTTTCTTTCTTCGCCTTGTCGAGTTCAACGATGGCGAGGTCTGGGGGATGTTGCGCGACGACCCGCGCGTAGGACTTCAGCGCCAGGACCGCGTAAGCGGCAGACAAGGTGTTGAACATTCCATCGCCGATCGGTTTCAGCATTTTCTCGAACTCGGTGGCGGGCAGCTTCTTCAGGCGGTCCGGAAATTCGCGCGCGAGAATGGCGACGTATTGCGAATCCGCCCCGAGCGGCTGGTAAAAATCGTTGAGTTGCTTCTTGTCGAACTGGCCAAGGCGATAAGCGCTAATCAATTTCGTCGCTTCATCCTCTTTCTTCAGAATGTGGAGAGCACCGGCGAGGTAAACGCCTGTCAGGTCTGTCTTCCAGTCCTTCGAGTGATTTTTTTCGAGGTAGTCGCGCAGGTTGATGATGTAGTTGGTCGTCACGACGCCTTCCCGACTGAGCAAATAAATCGCGTAGGCGATCCGGCGCGCGTCATCGAGATCGGATGGTTCTTTCGCCACCATCGCCTGGAGGTTGCGCAGGCCGCTCGCGAACATTTCCGCCGGCGGGGCGAACCCGGCCGCGTTTGCTTCGATGAGGAAATGCATCGCGTAAGCGGACATGAAACTGATCTCCTCGCCTTTCTCCGGCGCCCAATAGCCGAACGCGCCTTCGTCGTTCTGGCGGCGGCGCAGGACGGCGAAAACGTTCTCCAGCTGCGCCGTCACTTCCGGCCTGGTCAAACCGAAGTCAGTCTCATCCGCGAGAACGAGCCGGCAAAAGGCCGCGCTCGTGATCTGCTCGCTGCAACCGTGCGGAAAATCTTTCAGGTAGGCGTCGAGTCCATGCGCGAGTCCGAGCGGGAGCGCGGAGACCGCCGCGGTCAGCTTCCGAAACTCCGGATACAGGTCGCGCGTTACCGGGACGTCGGCGCTGTTCTTGTTGAAAGTGCTGCTGCGCACCTGGGTCATGAAGGTGGCAGGCGGGCGCACGCTGATTGTCGAGCGCAGCCGCGTTTCCTTGCCGCCATTGCTCGCAACGAACGTGACGGTTCCCGACCCGAGCTTGTCGTTCACCTTTACAGAAAACGTCGTCGTCTGTTCGCGTCCCTCCGCGATCTTCATGGTCTGTGAAGCAGTCTTCACAATTTGGAGGTGCTCTGAGCTTTCCGCACGGATCTGCACGTCCGCGTTTTCTCCGGAGCCTTCGACGTTGTTCGCGACCGTGACGCCGACTTCGAACTCATCGCCCGGCGCCGCCAGCACTGGCACGCTCGGCGTAATCACAAACGGCCCGCGCACGAGCGGGTTCTTTTCCGCCGCGCCGGTGGCGTCTTCAGCCACGGCCACCGCCATCACCGTCAATGTGCCGCTGAAATAATCGGGCACGTCGTAGACGACTTCGCGTTGCGTTGGGTCGGCATCGATGATTCCCGACCAGAAAACGACCGGCTTTTCCGTGACCCGCTTGAACGGGTTGAGCTGTTTCGGATTGTCGCCGTCGCCGCCGAAGGCGGAGAGCGAGCGCAGAATAGAATACTCCGGCATGATCAGGTCGACGATCTGCGCGGTCTCGACGCCGAGGGCGCATTTGCGGAAGAAGAACCCGAGCGGATCCGGCAGCTTGTAATCGCTCACCTGGAGGATTCCCTGGTCGACCGCGAAGACTGCGATCTTCGACTTCCGGTCGGTCTTGTATTTGATGTGAAGCAGCTCGCCGGGCTTCGCGATCGCCGGGGTCTCCAGCTCTACCTTCAGCCGGCGCCGCTCGATGTTCGCCATGAACGGAACCACGCCATAACTGAGCGGGCTCGTGAAGATTTCCTTCGAATCGAGCGAACGAATCAGCGCGACGTTGATGTAACCGCTGCCCTCGAAGCCGTCCGGCACTTTGATCTTCTGGACACTGCTTGCCGCGTCGGTCTTGAACCACACTTGCGCATAAACTTTGTCGCGCTCGATCGTGATGAGGCCGCTGCCAGCATACGGCGCGGTGATGCTGATCTCGACCTCTTCACCCGTGTTGTATTGAGTGCGCGAGAGCTTCACCTGCAGTTCCGAGTTCTTGTCGAGCGCGCGCTTGACGATGCCGCGGCCGACGACGGAGAAGCGGACGCGGCTCACTTTGCGATCGTCCTTGTCGCGCAGCTCAACGGTGTAATCACCCGGCTCCTCCGTGGGGAGCTGGTAATGCAATCCGTCGGCGCTGATCGCGATCTTCTCGGTTTTCGAGACGCGCTCTTTCACGACCGATTCGTACGCGTAACTGCCGTTTTCCTTCTTGGTGACAACGGAGACGTATTCCCGCGCGATCACGTTCACGGTCACGTTCTCGAGCGCGATCTTGTTGAGCTTCGAATCGACCGCGACCAAATCGACCGCGCGCGCCGTGCTGGCGCTGATGTAATTCAGGTCGCCGTCGCTCTTGTAACCCACAACGTAAGGCAGGGCCGAGACCAGCGCGGACGCCTGCCCGGTAATGCTGCGTCCGCCTTCGCCCTCGAACGCCTCGGCGAAGAAGCGCATCGAGTAGGTTGCGTCCGCGAAGCGATCCAGCTGCAGCTCCAGTTCGGCCTTGCCGTCCGCGTCCGTATTTTGCTCGCCCAGGTCGACGGTTTCGGCCTGCCGTTCCTTTTTCTCGTCCCACTGCGAGTCGTAAAAGCTGTAGTCCTTGAATTCCGTGAAGGAAAAGGCGGCCGGCGAAAGCTCGACTTTGCTCTTGATCCGCCGATCGCTGGCCGGCGTACCATAAAGATTCGCGAGCGCGATTGAGGCTTTCATTTCCCGCGGGTCGACCCAACCCTTCGGCGAAGTCTTCGAAAGCCGCGTCTCGATCTTCATCCGGTCGGGAAGAAATTCCTTCACGTTGACGGTGGTCGAGCCGAGCAGCGTCGAACGCTTGTTGCCCTTCACCAGGTAGACGTTGATGGCGTATTCGCCGGTCGGCGATTCGTAGGCGCTCTTGTAACTCACTTCCGCGAAACCCCCCGGCGGCAACGCGAGCTTTTTCGTTTGGACCTTCAGATCGCGCGCGTCCACGATTTCCGTTTCGATCGGCAACCCGGCGAGCTTGCCGAGCCAGTTTCGTTGCTTGATGACGAGCGCGATGTGCATCTCATCGCCCGGGCGGTAAACGCCGCGATCGGTGAATACGAACGCGTCCAGGTCTTCGGCGAGGACCTTGTTCACGCCGTCGATGTCGAACCGCGAAAAGTTCAGCATCCGATCGTCGCGCGAGTACGGGATGAAGCTTATGTCGTCTCCGAGTCGGGCGACAAAGACGACCGCTTTCCGTTCGTGCTCATTCTTCTCGACCGAGGTGAACGTCACGCGTCCGTCCGGCGAAGTTTTCGCGCTCTGCACGGCGATGCCGTTCCGGCCGAGGATGTCCACGGTCACTCCGGCAAGCGGCAATCCCGTCTTGATCGAGACTACAAAGACATCGCTGGTCTGGTCCGCGTTCTTTTTCACGAGGAGTCCGAGATCGCTGACGAGAATGAACCGTGTCGTCGTGACTCCTTTGATAAATTTCTTCGCGAAGGGGTCCCACGCGCGCGCCTTCAGGAAAAACAATCCACGCTCGCTGCCGCCATCCGCCGGCTTTTGCAGATACTTCGCGAAATCGAAGGCGGAATAGTTCGCCTTCCATTTGTTTTGGAGCGCGATCGTCTGGTCCTCGCGCGCGATCCGCGAGATGTTGTCCTGGTCGAACGAACCGTTCTTGAATTCCGGCGCCTGGAATTCGCCTTCGGTCTGGCTGACGAGATGATTGATCTGCGTCGAGAGAACGCGGTCGATTTCAAACTTGATCACCGAGACCCCGCGTGACCGGATCGACAGCTTGCGCTCACCGCCAAGAGCGAGCAGGCCGCCGTCTCCCTGGATTTCCACCTCCTGCGGCAACTCGGCGGGCACGACGATGTTCGCGTGGTTTTCCGCGAGCTCGTTACCGCTGCGCGCTTTCAGTCCTTTGTCGATTCGGACATACAGTTGTCCGTCGCCTTCGAGCCGGAATTTGAAGTGGTGATCGCGAGCAAACTCCTTCTCGGTCGGGATCGCCGTGAACTTAACGACAGACGCCTGCGCAAGAATCTCCTCGGTGATTTCGTCCGCGTTCGCCCACTTCTTTTCGGTCGAAGTGTCCTCGGTCGTGTTCTCTTCGTCGTCGCTCCCGCTTTCTTCCTCGCTCGATTTTGCAGTCTCCTGTGGCGTGCTTTCCTCACGCGACGCGGTCGCGCTTTCTT
>JALYIN010000460.1 GCA_030775765.1 Verrucomicrobiota bacterium | reverse complement strand
GCTCAAGCCTGAGCTGCCGGTGATGGAGATTTTCTGCTCCTTGCCGGTGCCAAGGTCTTTCGCGGAGACGTGGAGGATGCCGTTCGCGTCGATGTCGAAAGTGACTTCGATCTGCGGGGTGCCACGCGGGGCCGGCGGGATGCCGTCGAGGTGGAACGTGCCGAGGTTCTTGTTGTCGCGGGAGAGCGGGCGCTCGCCTTGGAGCACCTTGATCTCAACGCCCGGCTGGTTGTCGCTGTAGGTCGAAAAGATCTGCGACTTCCGGGTCGGGATCGTGGTGTTACGCGGGATCATCGGCGTAGCCACGCCGCCGGCGGTTTCAATCGCCAGGGTGAGCGGGGTAACATCGAGGAGCAGCACGTCTTTGACGTCGCCCTTAAGGACGCCGCCCTGGATGGCAGCGCCGATCGCCACGACTTCATCCGGGTTCACACCCTTGTGAGGTTCTTTGCCGATCAAAGTGCGCGCCGTCTCGATCACCTTTGGCATCCGAGTCATACCCCCCACAAGCACCAGCTCGTTGATATCTTTCTCGGCGAGTTTGGCGTCGGCCAAACAAGCTTTCACCGGCGGAATGGTCCGCTGGAAGAGTGAGTCGGTAAGTTGCTCGAGTTTCGAGCGAGTGAGCTTCTTTTGGATATGCTTCGGCCCACTCGCATCCGCCGTGATGAAGGGCAGGTTGATCTCGTATTCCTGCGAAGAAGATAGCGCGATTTTCGCCTTCTCCGCTTCTTCCTTGATGCGCTGAATCGCGTCGGGCTGCTTGGAGAGGTCGATGCCGCTCTCCTTCTTGAACTCACCGACGATCCAGTCCACCAGGACGTTGTCCCAGTCGTCACCGCCCAGGTGCGTGTCGCCGTTGGTCGCCTTCACCTCGAAGACGCCGTCGCCAATCTCGAGCACCGAAATGTCGAACGTTCCGCCACCCAAATCATAAACGGCGATCTTCTCGTCCTTCTTCTTATCAAGGCCATAAGCGAGCGAGGCCGCCGTCGGCTCGTTGATAATGCGGAGCACTTCAAGGCCGGCGATCTTGCCCGCGTCCTTGGTCGCGTTGCGCTGTGAGTCGTTGAAATACGCCGGCACCGTGATGACGGCCTGCATGATCTTCTCGCCCAGTTTCGCTTCCGCGTCCGACTTCAGCTTCGCGAGAATCATCGCGGAGACCTCGGGCGGCGAAAAAGTCTTCTTCTCGCCATTCACTTCGACCTGCACGTGCGCGTCACCGTTGGCCGCCTTCACGATTTTGTAGGGAACGCGATGTTCCTCTTCCCGGACTTCGTCGTACTTGCGGCCCATGAAGCGCTTGATTGAAAAAACTGTGTTGGCCGGATTCGTCACGGCCTGGCGTTTGGCAGCCTGTCCTACGAGCCGCTCGCCATTCTTCGCGAAGGCGACAATCGAGGGTGTGGTGCGCGCCCCCTCGCTGTTCTCCAAAACCACGGGATCACCGCCCTCCATGACGGACATACAGGAGTTCGTCGTCCCCAAATCGATACCTAAAACTTTAGCCATAAGAAAATTTGATCCTTTTCGTGAACGGAAAGTCGTTCGCGACCTATTTAGCAATCCATGTTCCGGCAAACGCTGTTCGCGTAAGCCATTGAAATTCCAAAACTAACACGGCTCCCTTCAGGCAGTCGCTGCCAAAAACGGGCCACTGTGTCACTAGCCGGGAGACGCCTGCGTGCCCCGATGTCACACCAACGCTGGATCTTCCCGACTTTACCCGAAATCCCGGTATGTGTCCTGCTGATTTACCGCGCAATGCAATCAGCAGGAGGTCCGACCATTTCCACGCAGGTGCCGAGTAGCGACATCGTTTTCGCCTGTTTGCATTGCTCGACTTCTTTTGTCGTCGATGGCGCCGCCGCCGGAATGACGCTGGATTGCCAGAAATGTGGCAAACCCACGACGGTCCCGAAGGTCACGCTGGAGGCGGCCGCCGACAAAGCGGTGAAAATATCGGAGCTGCAGCATCAGTTGAAGGAAAACGAATCGCAGCGCACCGAGATCACCGGTTACATTAACCAACTGAGCATCCAGCTTCATCGCTGGCAACTTCGGCTCAAGAGTTTGAACGAGCGGCAGCAGAAACTTCAGGGTGAGCTGGCGGAAATTTCGGGTTCGGCAGCGCATTAAGATCCGCAGCGTTATTCCGTCCGCAGCGCCGTCATCGGCGTGACCTTTGTCGCCCGATGCGCGGGGAAGAAGCAGGCGAGCAACGATGCTGCCGCGAGCATCAAACTCGAAGCCAGCAGCGCGAACGGATCGTTCGGGCTCACCTCGTAGAGAATCTGAGAAAGCACCCGGCCGACCGCCAGCGCGAGGAGCAATCCGAAAACGACCGCGAGCCCGGTTTGCAGCGCGCCTTGGCGCATGATCAACGCGAAGACATCGCCGCGCTGAGCGCCCAGCGCCATGCGAATGCCGATCTCGCGCGTGCGACACGCCACCGCGTACGCTTTCACGCCATAAACGCCGACCACGGCGAGCAGCAACGCGATTCCGCCAAACACGCCGAAGAGGATGGCGCCGAGCCGCACGATCCAAAGCCCGACGCTTTTCTCCATCAAATCCACAAACGGCGCGATCCCAAGAATCGGCAGATCGGGATCGACCGTGCGCAGCATCTGGCGCATTGACGGGATCCTGGCGGCGACCGCGCGCCGGTCCTTGCTCGCGATGCGGACGTGCAGATAAACGTTGCCACTCTGCGCCACCGCCAAAGGCACGAACATCCGCCGAAGGACCGTGTCGTTCTGGACATCGTGCCGATGCGTGCCGGCCACGCCCACGACTTCGAAGTCGTTAGGTGAACCGTCCCGCGGCGCTATCGTATACCGAATGTGTTGACCGAGCGCATCCGTGTTGGGAAAAAGTTTCTTCGCCATCGCCTCGTCGATGATGGCCACGCGCGGCGCTTGTTTGTTCTCCGCTTCGGCCTGGGTGAAATCGCGACCGCGCAGTAACCGCACGCCAATCGCATCGAAATAGCCGGGCGTGATCGCGGTGAAGAGGCCACTTGCGCCCGGGTCCGGCGCCTTCGGATCGGCCGGCATCGTTTCGCGCGACGACATGATGCGGCGCGTGTTCGTGAAATTGCCGTAGGGCAACATTGTGCCGATGGCCGCGGCCTGCACGCCTGGCAGCTCCCGCGCGCGTTGAATCGCAGTGAACAGCAGCCGTTTTGCTTCCGCCGGCTCCTTTTTCACGAGCGAGAAATCGATCTCGGTCACGAGATCGCCAGCCGCGACGAAACCGGGATCCAGTGCGCCGGCTTTGAGCGCGCCGCGAAAAAATAATCCAGCGGCGAACAGGAGCATGAGTGACAGCGCGATCTGCGCCATCACCGAAACGTGACGCGGCGCGAAGAACCGGCTCAGCCGCCCGATCCGCGCTGGTTCCCCGACCTGCTGCTTCAAGTCGTTCACCAGATCAGTTTTTGTTGCTTTCAAGGCGGGGCCGAGACTGAAGAGCAGCGTGGCGAGCAGGCAGAAGAAAAAGGTCACGCCGAGCACGGTCGCGCTCGGGTGGAGGTCGGCGACGAAAGAGAAGTTGAGGGAGCCGAGCATCCGGCCGAGCGACTGGAGCATTAGACCGTTGCACCAGACGCTGAGCGCGAGTCCCACAACGCCGCCGGCAATCGCGAGCAGCAGCCCTTCGCACAACAATTGCCGCACGATTCGCCACCGCGATGCGCCGATCGCGATCCGCACAGCGATCTCTTTGGTGCGCGACGTTCCACGAGCAAGGAGCATGTTCGCGAGATTCAGACTGGCGATGAGG
>JALYIN010000459.1 GCA_030775765.1 Verrucomicrobiota bacterium | reverse complement strand
CTGCCGCCAAGACGAGAAGGCCGACCACGCCGGTGTAGGTAACGACGTCTGTGGCTTGCACGCCATATAGCATCGTCGCGAGCAGACGCGTAAGACCGAGCGAGGCAAAAATTCCGAGAGCGACGCCCGCAAAAACCAAAGCAAAACTCTGCCGCAAAATCATTCGGAGCATATCGAGCCGTTGCGCGCCGAGCGCCATCCGAATCCCGATCTCGTGCGTGCGTTGCGACGTGATGTAGGCCATCACGCCGTAAAGCCCGACCATCGCCAGCAGCAGCGCCGCGCCGGCAAAGACGCCGAGCATCGCCATGGTGAAACGCCTGTGATCGAGCGAAGCTGCGACCACCTGCGTGAGGGTTTGAAATTCGACCGGCATTTCCGGATTCAACGCGCGCGCTTCCCGTCGCATCGCCGCGATGAATCCTGCCGGATCGCCATGGCCGCGCAGCACGATGGAAAACTGCGCGGCATAGCGTGGCCGTTGCCGGTAGTTCACGTAAACGGTCGGCAGCACTTGCGCGTCCAGGCCCTCGTCATGCACATCGCCGACTATCCCTACAATGTGCAGCAAGTGGAGGTCGCCATCCATTCCACCAAATTGGATGTGCCGGCCGACCGCGTCTTCGTTAGGCCAATAGCGGCGCGCCAACGACTGACTCACGAGTGCCTCGTGAGGAGCATCTGATGCATCCGAGTCCTGGAAAAGTCTGCCGCGCAGAAGTGGAATGCCCACCGTTGGGAAATAGCCTGCGCTGGCAATGCGAAACTCCGCATAGCCCAGTCGCTCAGTCCCCGCGAGGGTGGAGTATTGTTTCTCAAGCTCGGCAAGCGTCTGCGCTGGCTTCCCGCCATTCTCGATTATGAACCCGCCATTGGCCCCGTTGCCGCTAAGCGGAAGCGCGTTCACTCCGCCCACGGACACAACGCCGGGCAGCATCTCGACGCGTTCGAGGAGTTGCTGGTAAAACTGCGCGAGGTGAATGACCGCCGTCGGCGACAACGGCTCTTCCGGTTCGGGCAGGGAAAGGTTCATCGCCACCGCACTTTCTGGTTGGAAACCCGGATCGACTTCGAGCAGCCGCTGAAAGCTGCGCGCCAGAAGCCCTGCCCCGACGAGCAACGTCAGAGTCAGCGCGATCTGCCCGACGATCAGGAAATTACGCACCCGCGAGCTTGAACGGCTAATCGATACCCCACGACTGGCGAGCTCGTCCTGCAACCGTGCTCGCGAAACACTCGCGAGCGGGACGAGTCCAAGCACGAGACCGAGGATGAATGAGACTCCCACCGAAAAAATAAGCACCTCGCCATCGATGCTGATCTGTCCGACGCGCGGAAGATTACCCTGGTAAAAACCAACGATCAGGCCCACGCCCCACACGGCGAACATCATCCCGAGTGCGCCGGCGAGGAGCGTTAACAGCAGCGTCTCGACCATGAATTGGCACGCCAGTCTCCCGCGCGAAGCACCCAAGGCCGCACGCAGGGCCACTTCCTTACGCCGCGCATTCGCGCGCACGAGCAAAAGATTCGCGACATTCGAGCAGGCAATCATGAGGAGCAAGGCGACCGCTCCGCAAAGCAGCCAAAGTGCGCTCCGCACGTCCTTCACCATTCGTTCTCGCAGCGGCGTAACCGCGAAGCTGGCGGCGTCGGTTTCGGTGCCATAGTTGCGCTTTAGTTGTTGGCCGATTGACGCGATCTCGGCGCGCGCCTGCTCGAAGGAAACGCCATCGCGCAGACGGGCAGCGACGCGCCAGTTGTGGCCGCTGCGGGACGGATTCGGCGGAAAAATTTTGGCGGGGAACCAAATATCGATGCGCGGTGGAAATTCTACATCCGGGGGTAGCACGCCGATAACCGCGAAGCTGCGATTTTGAAAACGCAGCGTCGCACCCTCGAGATTCGTCCGGCCGGCGAGAACCCTTTTCCAAAAACCGTAACTCACCACCACAGCCTGATTACTCTCCTCTGCAATCCCAGCGGAAAACAAACGCCCCACCAACGGCGCCACGCCTAGCACGCGAAAGAAATCGTCGGAGACCGCGCAGGTATTGGAGCGGACTGGTTCGCTCCCGCCAGCGACTGCGGAGTCAATGGTGCCGGTATATTTCGCTATGGCCGCGAAGCTACGGCTGCGATTACGCACATCCTCATAGTTCGGCTCGGCGAACGACATTCCGTGACCCTTCTCGTCGAGCTCGCGCAGCTCGACGATTCGTTCCTGGTCTGGATAGGGCAACGGCCGCAGAAGAACGGCATCGAGAACGCTGAAGATGGTCGTCGATGCACCGATGCCGAGCGCGAGGGTGAGCACGGCGACGATGGTGAACGGCGGCGATTTCAGGAGAGTGCGGAACGCGTATTTTAGGTCACTCATACCGAAGCGCGACCATCGGGTCCACTTTCATGGCGCGGCGCGCCGGAACGTAACTGGCGAGCGACGCCGCCGCTCCGAGCAACGCGATGACAACCGCATAAACCGACACGTCGTTCGCGCCGACCCCGTAAAGCAACGTCGCCATAACGCGCGTAGCGGCGACCGCCAGGACGAACCCGATCAGGATGCCGATGACGACCAGCAGCATGCTCTGGCGCAAAACCATCCCGAGCATCTGCGTTTTCTGCGCACCAAGGGCCATCCGAATCCCGATCTCGCGCGTCCGTTGCGTGACGCTGTAAGCGATGACTCCATAAATGCCGATGGCCGCGAGCACCATCGCGACGGCGGCGAAAACGGCGAGCAGCATCATGTTAAAACGTGGTCGCGCCAATTGCGTCTCGAGGAACACCGTCATCGGCTCGAGCGTGGGAACGTAGAGGTCCTTGTCGATTTCGTGCACGGCGCGCTTCACGTCACCGTTGAGTCCGACGAGATTGGTCGACGCCACGCGCAGGACGATGTCCAGGCTGCGACTCGGATCCTGAGAAAATGGAACATACATTTCGGGTCCGGGCTGGGCGGCGAGCGAATCGTGTCGCGAATTCCCCACTACTCCGACGACTTCGCACGGCGGGGCCTTGTTTTCCTCACGATCGATCATGACCTGTTGGCCGATCGGGTTGCGATCCGGAAAATATTTTTTCGCGAACGCTTCGTTGATCATGACAACCAGCGGCGAATCTTTTGTGTCAGCCCGAGTAAAGCCACGGCCTTGCCGAACCGGAATCTTCATCGTCTTGAAGTAATCGGGTTTAACCATGAGGTAACCGGCGGCCGGATGATTGCCCCGCGGCAGTGGCGCGGCGCCGCTCACCATCAACGAAAGGTTCCGGATATTCCCGCTCAAGGGCAACGGATTTACGCCGCCAGCCGACTCGACGCCGGGAATCGCGGCGAGTTTTTCCATGATCGCATCGTGCGCGCGGATTTGCTGATCGAGTTCCGGGTAACGAATCCGCGGCAGATTGATCCCCATCGTCATCAGGCGCACGGGGTCGAAACCGGGATTGGTCGCGCGCAAATTGAGGAAGCTTTTGATCAACAGTCCCGCGCCTGCGAGCAGCAGCAATGAGAGCGAGACCTGCGAGACCACGAGAAAAGCGCGCAGCCGGTTCGTGTGCAATCCGCCGGTGGATCCTTTCGCGCCCTGCTGGAGCGACTCGTTGACACTCGGCCGCGAAACCTGAAGCGCGGGGACGAGGCCAAAGAGCAGCGTGCTCCCAATCGCGAGCACAAAGGTGAACGCGCAAACTGTTAAGTTCACTTTGATCTGTCCGAGGTGCGGCAGCCCTTGTGGGCCGGCCGCGCTGAGCAGGTCAACGCCCCACCAGGCGAGGAGTAAACCAGCGCCACCTCCGAGGACGGCGAGCAAAAAGCTTTCGCAAAGAAGCTGTCGGATCACCAACGCGCGGCTCGCGCCGAGCGCCGTGCGGATCGCGATCTCGCGGCTGCGCGCAGCCGCCCGCGCGAGAAGAAGATTCGCCACGTTCGCGCACGCGATCAGGAGGACGAGCGCCACCGCACCGAGAAGAACGATCAACGCCGGCCGCACGTCGCCGACGACATCGGAATGCAATGTCACTACCGACATGCCGGTGAAGTTCAGGTTCGTATCGGGATATTGTTTCGAGAGCCGGCTGGCGATCGAGGTCAATTCCGCTTCCGCCTTTTGAATCGGCACGCCCGGTTTCAAGCGGCCGACCACGCTGAGAAAGTGCGCGCCGCGATTGTTCAGGGTCTGGGCCCCGAGGTATTCGACGGGAAGCGCGTAGTCGATGTGCTCGTCCTCGACCGGGAACTTCCAGCTGGGGGGCATCACGCCGATCACTGTGTGGGGGCGCGAGGAGAGCATGATTTGCTGGCCGACAATTTTTGGATCACCACCGAACGAACTTTTCCAAAGCGGATACGACAGGACAACGACCCGGTTGGCTTCGTTCTTCGCATCTTCCCTGGTAAAGCCGCGGCCGAGGAGGAGCTGCACTCCGAGGACATCAAACACCTCGGGAGAAATGGCGATCCCCTCGAGGTATTTCGCATCTTCGGCGTAGGTCAACGTGCCCGCAGTCCGCGTGTAAGCGGCCATCGCCGCGATGCTCTGGCTTTGGTCACGCAGATCGGCGTAGTCAGGAAAGGAATGAACGTTGCCGTGGACTGGGCCGCTGTCGTTCGCGTAGCGGCCCCAGAGCATCACGATCTCATCCGGATTCTTGAACGGCAGTGGCCGCAGCAGAACCGTATCGATGACACTGAAGATTGCGCTGTTCGCCCCAATCCCGAGAGCGAGGGTGAGGATGGCGATGACTGCGAAGACCGGCGCCTTGGCCAGCATTCGCAGCGCGTATTTGAGGTCGGTAATCATAAAAAAGCTCCAAATTCCAAGCACCAAGCTCCAGGGAAATTCCAAACACCAAGCTCCAGAAACTCAGCAGCGACTTTCGCTGTTTGAAGCTTGGAGCTTCCCCGGAGCTTGGATGTTGGTCCTTGAAGCTTCATACGATGAATCCATCGCGGAGCTGGATGACGCGGTTCCCGTAACTCGCGTTTACATCCGAATGCGTCACCTGGATGATCGTGGTGCCCTGGCTGTTCAACAGCTTGAACATCTCCATGATCTCTTTGCCCTGGTCTGAATGCAGATTGCCAGTCGGCTCGTCGGCCAGAATCAGCTTCGGGTTCGCGATCATCGCGCGGGCGATGCTGACGAGCTGTTGCTGTCCGCCCGAGAGCTGACGCGGATAAAGGTCCTTCTTCCCGACGATGTGAAACTTATCCAGCGTGTCGCAGACGATCGAATCGCGCCCGGCCTTGCTCACGTGGCGATAGGAGAGCGGAATGTCGAGGTTCTCGTAAACGGTCAGGTCGTCGAGCAGGTGATAAGCCTGGAAGACAAAGCCGATCTTCTCGTTGCGGAGGGTCGCGCGCTCCTTCGGCTTAAGGTTGTGGACAGCGACGTCCTCGAAATGATATTCGCCCGACCAGGCGTGGTCGTGCATGCCGAGGACATGGAGGAGCGATGACTTGCCCGCTCCGGAGGGCCCCATGATGGAAACGAAGTCTCCTTCGTTTACCTCCAGGTTGATGTCGCGGAGGACGTAGAAGAACTTTCCTTTCGCCAGTGGATAAAAGCGTTCGAGGTGTTTGAGTGTGATCATAGACATAACTGATTAGTTCTGCGCGAGCGCGATGGTCGGATCGAGGCGAGCCGCGCGCCGTGCCGGTAAATAACAAGCAACCAGCGCCACGAAGAGGAGCAACAACGGAATCGCGACAAAGGTCAGTGGATCGGTCGCCGCTACTCCGAAGAGAAGGTTGGCAATCAAGCGGGTAAGAGCGAACGCCCCCGCCAGGCCGACAACGACGCCGATGACGCTCAGCCTCATGCCTTGGCGGATAACGAGTCCGAGCACGTCCGATTTTTGAGCGCCGAGGGCCATG
>JALYIN010000458.1 GCA_030775765.1 Verrucomicrobiota bacterium | reverse complement strand
TAGCCATCCATATGGGCCATGATTTGATCGGTGACGACCAGATCGAACTTTCTCTCGCGAAATTTCGATAGTGCTTCTTCTCCGTTTCCCGCCGTTTCGGATGTATGCAGATCATTACTCAAGTACTCGCAAAGGAGCTGACGAAGAACCGGTTGATCGTCCACCACCAGTACATGAAGAGAACTTCCATTGATCGTCTCCGGAGCCGAAGCCGCGGTATCGTCCGTTCGGCGCGCGGCGGGAAAGCGAAAGGTAAATGTGGTCCCAAGCCCAAGGCGGCTCTCGAGTTGGATCGTTCCAGAATGGCGCTGCACAATGCCAAATACCATCGAAAGCCCGAGACCCGTTCCGCGCTCCCCTTTCGTGGTAAAAAAAGGCTCCAAACAACGGGCTCTCACTTCTTCGGTCATGCCGGTGCCTGTGTCGCTGATCTGGAGCACGATGTCGTCCCCTTCGCTGAAGGTGCGCAAAGTAATTGTGCCGCCGTCCGGCATCGCGTCCACCGCATTGAAGATCAAGTTAGTTAGAACTTCGCGCACTTCGGCACCGTTGCCGGAAATGATCGGAACTTGGCCCAATTCTGCCTCGATAAAAATTTCGCGCCCCGCCGCGATGGATTGCGTCTTCCATCTTGGAGAGGTGAGCGAGATGGCTTGTTCGACAAGCTTGTTGAGCTGGATGGGGAGCCGATCCTTCTCGCCCTCATTGGGCCGGTAGAATTCGCGCAGGCGATCCACGATTTGAGAAGCATCTTCCGCCGCGGTCAGGATCATGGTGAGGGGTCTTGTGGCGGCCGCTCCAGTGAGACCGTTCTGAGCTTGGTGCAGAAGAATTTCGCTGAATCCTATGATGGCACAGAGCGAGTTATTAAAATCATGAGCGATGCCGCCCGCCATAGCGCCCAAGGCGGCGAGACGTTCCTGCTGGATGACCTGTTTTTGTGTGCCCTTGAGTTCCGCAAGCGCGCGCTCTAATTCGATCGTGCGCAGTCGGACGCTTTCTTCGAGCGCGGCGTTTTGCTCCTGAATCTTTACGTGCCAGTAACGCGCCTGAAGGAGGTTCTGAATGCGTAATAAGACTTCGGTCTGATCGAATGGTTTGGTCAGGAAATCGTTCGCGCCAATGGCGAGTGCACGTTGTCTCGTTTGTGGCGTGATGTCTGCCGTCAAGACGACAATTGGCAGGTAATCATCACTTGCGATCAACTCACCCAGTTGCTCGATCACGGCCGGCCCATCCACGTCTGGCATCAGCCAATCGGTTAAAACCAGATCAGGTTGGAACTCCGCAAAAATTTTCGCAACCTGGCGCGAGTCGGTTGTTCCAACGACGTTTGTGAAATGAGCGCGTTTCAGGATGCGCTCGAGCAAGCGCACGTTTGTCTCTTCATCGTCCACGATCAGGATCCTCGCGCTGACAATCGATCGCTGGTTAGGAGTTACTCCGTTCGCGGTTGCGACCCTGGGATAAAGGATGGTTTCAACGCCTTGCATTGGAAGCGAACCACCTAACGACTGTGCGGTCCGTATCCTTAAATCGCGCTGACACTGAAGGTCGATTGTATTCATTTACAGGGAAAAACTGGCAACTGCCTCGCGCAGTTCCCGTTGCTGCGTTGGCTTGCTGAGTAAGAGATCGACATTGGGCGGCAGTTCGCCCTTTGGCAAAGCAGGATCGCTGAAACCGGTCAGCATAAGGATGGGCTGACCCTCCCGGATCCGTTTTAGGATTTCGGCAAACTGCGAGCCGTTGATTTCGGGCATGGCATGATCGGTGATAACCAGGTCGAATTTGTCTGTCTTGAAGCGGTCGATCCCCTCCTGCGCGGTTGTGGCCGCGACGACTTCATGCCCATCCGCCAGCAGATATTTGGTGATCACATCACGCGGCACGAACTCATCATCGACGACGAGAATTCGCAAAGACCGCGCGGCTTTGAAAGCGTGGGCGGCTTCGGGTTCAAAAGTGCAAACCTGGCTGGGCAGGGAAACGCGAAAGGTGGTGCCGCTGCCTCGTTCGCTTTCTATTTCCAGGACGCCTTCATGGCGCTGAATGATCCCAAACACCATCGAGAGACCGAGACCTGTGCCGCGTTCCGCCTTTGTGGAGAAAAAGGGCTCGAGGCATCTGGCGCGCACTTCTTCCTCCATGCCGGTGCCGGTGTCGCTGGCTTCAAAGACCACTTTCTCCGCTTCGCGTCGCGTGCGCAGAGCAATCACACCGCCTTCGGGCATGGCGTCAACGGCGTTGAAAATTAGGTTCGTCAAGGCTTCGCGCAGCTCGGCGGGATTGCCGGAAACCGGCGGAATTTTTTGCAGGTCTAGCTCCACCGCGATGGTCCGGCCGCTGGCGAGCGCCTGATCTTTCCACTTCGGCTGCGTGAGCGAGACAGCTTCCGTGATGACATCATTGAGATCGACCGCGAGGAAAACGTCACCGTCTTCGCGCGGCCGATAGAAATCCCGCAGCCGACTTACAACGTGCGAAGCATCACGGCCCGCCGTGTTCATTGTCTTGAGATAATCAAGCACGGTCGGCTTATCCTCGAGGAGGGCGGGATTCTTCAGAATGAGTTCGCTGTAGCCGATCACCGACATGAGCGCGTTATTGAAATCGTGAACCACGCCGCCCGCCATCTCGCCAAAGGCGCGGAGGCGTTCCTGCTGCACCATCTGGCGCTGCGTCTGTTTTAATTTTTCCAGGGTGGCCGCGAGTTCGCTCGTTCGTTCCGCCACCTTTTGTTCCAGCAGGCGATTCTGATCCTGGATTTCCAGGTGGAGGAAGCGCGTTTGAAGGAGACTTCGAATTCGCATGAAAATTTCGGAAACGTCGAAAGGCTTGTGGAGCAAGTCGGTGGCGCCGGCGGCGAGCGCCTTACGTTTGGTTACGGGCGTGATATCAGCCGTCAAAACAAGAACCGGCAAATGAGCGTCGTTCGTAATCAATCCGGCGAGCTGTCCCATCACCTGAAATCCGTCAATATGCGGCATCGTGATATCGAGGATCACGAGATCCGGCGGGTGCGTGCTTACACTCGCCGCCACTTCGCGCGAGTCGGTGATGGAATGAAGATTCGTGTAACCGATCCGCCCCAGAATATTTTCCAGCAGGGCGGTGTTGGCGACCTGATCATCGACAATGAGAATGCGCGCCTGTTTAAGGCTAGAGTCGGTCATGGCAGGAGAAGCCTCTAATGCTGTGAACTAAGGCGTAATTCTTTCCTTGGTGAGGAGGTTGTCGATGGTCTGGGCGAGCACGGTGGGATCGATGGGCTTTGCGAGAAAGTTTTCTCCGCCACGCGAGACCATCCCGTGGCCCGCTTCACTCTGGGAGACGAGCGAAGTAAAAAACAGAATCGGCGTATAACGCAGGGACGCGTTGCTCCGGATTTGGCGTGAGACATCGCCACCGTCTAATCCGGGCATGTCCACATCCAGCAAGATCAGGTGGGGCTCGAACTCTCTCGTGCAGGCCAGGGCGCGGCTCGAGTGATTCTCGATTTTCGTCTCATAACGCTGCGTCTCGTCGAGCGTGATTTTAACGAGTTTCGAAAGCGCCACATCGTCGTCTACAATCAGGATTTTCTTTTTATTCATTGCAGAGTGGTTTAAAGAGAAGCGTTCGCCAGGATCGTCGTGTGGTTTATTTGTTAACCGTGATCTGCCTGGTGAGTTTGCTTGAGTGATTCCAGGTCGAAGGAATAAAGCGCGTGCCATGCAACCCTCCGAAGGGGCGATTGTGCATTTGCGCCGAGGGTTTGCCTGTAGTTCGCGCTCGGGATAACTGGCCCAAGAGCGGTCCGCCGGAAACTACCGACTACAGTTCGATGATCTTTCTCCGAATCGCGTAGCGCACGAGATCGGCGAACGAGTCGAAATTCAGTTTTCGCATGATCGTGGCACGATGGGTTTCCGCAGTCTTGATGCTGATCCCCAAAACCGAAGCCACCTCCTTGTTGCTCTTCCCTTCCGCGAGCAACTGGACGATCTCGCGTTCCCGCGGCGTCAAGCCTTCCATCTTATCATTCCCCGGCCCCGAGCGGCCATCGAGATATCTGGCAAAGATGACCTCGGACGTTCTGTTCGTGAAGTAATGCTTGTGCTGACCCAGCGCTTCGATGGCTGCGATGAGATGACGACCAATGTCGTTCTTTAGAATATAACTGCGCGCTCCCGCCGTGAAGACATCGTGAATCAACTGCTCGTCTTCCTGACCAGTGAAGATTAGCACCTCGGTCTGCGGAAGAGACCGCTTGATCTGTCGCGTGGCCTCCAGGCCTCCCAGCTCCGGCATCCCGAGATCCACGATGACGACGTCGGGCTTTAGCTCCTCGGCCAAAGCGACCGCGCTCCGGCCATCGGCCGCCTCGCCGCATACTTCCCATTCCGGTCGCTCTTCCGCCAGCTTGCGGACTCCCTGCCTAACGATCTCGTGATCGTCGGCAACCAGAATGCGCAGTTTTTTCACTCTAGGGTAATCGCAGCGGCTCCGGCTTTCGGTTGGCTCGAAATACAGCCCATAAGGCAGTTACTCCTGAGCGGCGAGTTTCTGCGGGCATCGATATAAGACTTCTACAACCTATTGCTGAGCGCAAGATACAGATTCCTCCCGCCGCACGAAGGCTCATTCAAGGCTTAAAGCATAGCCATGCAATCTCCTGGCATTAAGGTGGGGCCAAGCTCCCTCGCTCTGGTAAACGGTTATTTCGCGCTTTGAATCGGACAAGGGCTCTCTAGATATGTCCGAGATTAACACCCGCCGAGTGAAGATCCTCATTATCGATGATGAGGAGACACATGTTCGCTTCCTTACCACGCTTTTGGCGAAACGGGGCGATACCCAAATCGAAGCTGTGATCGATCCGCGAAAATCGCTGCGCGGTTATGAGGAGGCGCTGCCAGACTTGATCATCCTCGATCTCCTGATGCCAGGGGTAGGGGGGATGCAGGTTCTGAGCGAGCTTCGCACGGCAATCTCGCCGGAATCCTATGTGCCGATCATCGTGGTAACTTCCGACCTGTCGCCTGACGTGCGCCGGGAAGCACTCGCCAGTGGAGCGAATGATTTCGTGGTCAAGCCATATGATTCTTCTGAGCTTCTTTCGCGGGTCGGCAATCTTCTAGAGCCGCGTTTGCTATGTCGGAGACTCGTGGCGCAAAATAACGCGCTGACCTTCGAAGCAGTGCGCCGGAGGGAAGGAGAGAGGGGTTTGCCGCGCGAAGGCCGCGAAGGTAGTCGCGACAAGGCTTCACGTGTTCACCCCCTGCCCAATGCGCTCCATCACGAAACCGGACCTCCCGTGGAGAGAAGGCCGGCCCCGGGCCGGAAATTACGATCTTCTCGCACTGTGTTGCTGACCGCAGGCGCCACGGCAATCATCGCCGGCCTTGTTTTGTTTGGGTGGTCTTTCGGTATCGAAACCTTCAAGCGCCTCCTTCC
>JALYIN010000457.1 GCA_030775765.1 Verrucomicrobiota bacterium | reverse complement strand
CTACGCTTTGAATCGTCCCGCCCACAGAACTTGGGGCAGCCTCTCCGATCAGCACAGCCTGTTCTATGGCTTGGGCTGGCCGTTTGGCGAACGCCGATTCACCAAAGTTACCAGTTCCGCCGCAGATCGCGTCGGTTTTGAAAAGAACAACTTGTGAGTCGTTCATCCACGGGCCGTCAATGCTGCTGGGACCTTTCCCAGGGGCTATAGGATCGTTTTCAAAGCTAGTAGCACACAATGTGCCTCCACCGGTTCCCGGCAACGCATCGCCGTAGAGAACCACTGAAATCATCGGTTGACCGTCGGGCTTTAGGAATATTCCCATTTTAAAAGTCGCACCGCCGTCCTGGGTGTATACCCCGATGAAGGCTAAGTCATCGTTGTTGTTCAAAACAAGATCGTCGAATGGTGTACCCACAGTCGCAAAGACGGCTCCGCCTGGCACAGGCGCGGGGTCTCCGGTCTTCGCGATCACGGTGAGTGGCGCTCCTATTTTCTTCAAGAATACAGCGCCGATGGCGCCCCCGCTACCAATCCCCGTGTTCACAAACGCGACCGTGCTCTTGTTATTAAAGGCGGGCCCATCGAAGCGCTGTGTCATCGCTCCCGAGCCGGGAACCGTTTGGCCGGATAGCGCTACGGTGGATAGTGTGCCACCGCTTCTTAAGAAAACTCCGCGAGCCAGAACGGTTTGATCGGGGGCTCCGCGGACGCTAAAACCTGGAGAGAACTCAGAAGTGTTACCGGCTGGGTCTGTTGCCGTGGACGTCAGTTTGGGACTTCCGGTAACATAAGGCAGTGTAACATTGAAGGAAACATACCCGGAGGCGTCGGTTGTTACTTCGGTTGAGCCCAGGAAACGGCGCCCTTCGTAGAAACTCCCGGGGTCAGGCGCTTGATTGCCGAAAAATTCGAGGTGGAATTTAGTGTTAGCTTTGCTGTTCAGCGAGCCTGCAATCGAGACGTTTCCCCCAGCATAGCTCGCCGATACTATTACTGGGAAGTTCTGTTGATTATTCGCATTGCCGCTCAGTCTGATCCCAGGGCCGCTATTACTGAAAAGTGAATTGCCTCGAATCGCATTTCCTATCGCAGGATTCGTTCCGTCAGAAACCAACACGCCTGAACCATCATTGTACGCGATGATATTTCGCAAGCCGGTGCCATCTGCGTTCAGACCTATTGTATTATTTGATGCTTGGTCGATTGAGATACCCTCATTAATATTGCTCAGTGAAGCGGCGCCCGAGACATCCGTCCCAATGAAATTGCCCTGCACCGTATTGCCAGTGGTGCCCGCATTGTTAATGGCGATACCCCCGTTTCCGTTTCCGGAGATAACGTTGCGGGCCGAAGGGGTAGGGCCGCCAATTAGATTGCCCTGCGCGCCGGCCTGAATGAGGACGCCGACAAACGTATTCCTCATAATTTTCGTTCCGGTTTTGTCGGTCCCGATGAAGTTGCCTTGCACGACATTGTTGTTAACGCCTGGGTCCGTAATCAAAATGCCCAGACGACCGTTGCCGGAAATAACATTACGCGCTGCGGGCGTTGTGCCGCCGATAGTGTTCGATTTAGAGGAATTAAAGACAAAGACGCCATCGTTGCCGTTACCCCGAGCACTAAGGCCGGTAGGATCGGTGCCGATGAAATTGCCGGCTACGATATTGCTGCCGTTTGTGTCCAACCAAATCCCAAAGCCGCCTTGGTCGCCGTTGTTTCGGAACCCATTAACTACAAGCCCCCGGACAGTCGAGTTGCCCGCGGTGATGAGTAGCCCGGTGGGATTACCAGGCGCGCTACTACCGCTCAGCTCAATCAATAAGACCGCGTCGTCGCCATCCGCCAACGTGTTGGGATGGGAACACGGAGCGGAGTTGCTGGCGCAAGGGCTCTGCGTGTAACCATCGATGATCACCGGGTCGGTGACAGTTGGCAGCTGGCTTAGAACAGCGATCGTTTGAACTCCGCTTCCTGGAATCGCAAAAGCGATCGTGTCCGGCGTGTTCGCCGGCGAGTTAGGGTGCGCGTTAGCATCGTTAATTGCCTGACGCAGTGAACCTGCGCCGCTATCGTTCGTGTTGGTGACGGTGTAGGTATTGGCTAGCGCGACCGTTGCCAGCCCGGCGACGATGCAAGTTGTTACAAGAGAAATTCGGAAACCATTTTTCATATTTTTAACCCCAGTACCGCGACTGAATCAGATGCGTTCCACAGAGCAAGCCCAAAAGGCATGCAAACGTTAAGGGCTTGGTTGGCTTCATAATTGTCCTTCACCGAGGCAATGCGGGAAATTGGCACCAAAACGGACAATAATTTTCGGCTTGCATCTCTTATGTTCTATTAAACCTGTGCGCGCCCCGACGAAAACTTGGCGCAGCAGTGTGGAAACAAGTGAAGTTGCCTACACCTCCCGGCATCGGCCTTCGGCGGCCTACGACTAAGGACGTCGAATCGCGCGTTCGCGGCTCGGCCAGGGGGCGCCGCGTACGTCGACTCGCATTCGTGCTCCGGTAGACGCCTGCGTTGGTGCCGCGGTGCGGCCCGAACGAAGCGCCCTTAAGCCGACGCGTTACCACAAACTTGTCGTTTCCGTTTGTCAGTCTGCCGCCTCCAGTTATCGTCCGCGCGATGAAATTTTTTGCCCGGATTTCGCTTTTGCTGCTGCTGTCAGCGCTTTCGGCGATGGCTGGAAACAGCGTCGTGAATTTGTCCCACTATGATTTGATGCGAGTCGATTTCGAAGGAATGAAGCGCGAAGGGGTTGTCGGTGTCATTCATGAAGCGACGTATCCGCGCTTCGATCGCGACAGCTCTTACGGCCCTCGGCAAACCGCGGCCGCCCGCGCCGGCCTGCTTTGGGGCGCTTACCATTTCGGCGACGCCACCGATCCAATTCGCCAGGCCGAGCATTTTCTCGGCGTCGTGGAAGGGAAATGGCGCGGACCTGCCCTGCAACCGAGCGGCGTCCTGCTCGTGCTCGATTTCGAAAAGAACGGGCATTATCCCGGCGGCACGATGCGCGTGGATCAGGCGGCGCGTTTCGTCGAGCGCATCAAACAGCGGACCGGAAAATATCCCGGCCTCTACGGCAGCGAGAACCGGCTCCGCGCCGTCTTGAATGCGTCCGGCGTTAGTCGCGCAGACAAAGCCGTTCTCGGCAACTGCTGGCTCTGGATCGCGAACTATCACTATCAACCCACCGCAAGTGCGCCCTGGAGCAACTGGCGTCTCTGGCAATACGCCGGCGACGGCAAATGCGACCTGCGCCCTCGCTCGGCCTATCCCGTTCGAGTCGCCAACATCGCTCGGGCAGAGCGCAACATTTTCCGCGGCAGCAACGAGTCCCTCATCGCCTGGTGGCAGGACCACGCCTGGTTGCCGGGGGACTAGTTGGAGCCGCAATCGGCGACCGCGGTGCAGCTAGGCCACCATCTCACCACTGGTGGCCCCGCATTTCCAACACGTGAACCACTTCCAATCCGCCCCGATGTAGGAGTGGGCGCCGCAGTTGAAACACGTCGCTACGAATTGACTGCCTCGTCCCTGCGCTTCATTCCCCGCGGCGGGATCGGCGCTGCCCATCGCTCCCGCGCCCTCCGGCTTTTCCGGCCCATCCCATTTTCCCCACTTCCGTTCCTCTGCCATATCAAATTCCTTTCTCTCGATCTGTGTTGATCCCATCGTACAGTAACGCCATTTCAACGAGCGAGACGAATCTCCTTGCGCGCCAGTAACGTTACTCGCCCTCAAGGCGTAAATGTTTCGCCGTCCGTTGGCGCAGAACGGAGAGCACCTCAGCGATGGTGCTGACGGCGATCTCCGCCGGCGAGTCCGCGCCGATGTCCAATCCCAGCGGCGCGTAAACTTTCGCCAGCCTTTCGTCGGGAACGCCTCGCCGACGCAAGTCGTCAAAAACGTCGCGGACTTTGCGCTTGCTGCCGATCATGCCGATATAGCCAGCTCCAGTTTGCGTGAGCGCCGCGGCCAGAGCTTCCCGATCGATTTCGTGGTTGCGACTCACGATCACCAGCGCCTCGTCACGCCGCCATTCACGGGAAGCGATAAATTCGGCCGGAGAGGAACCGGAAATCTGAGCAACAACCGGCGGCAGGTCAGCCAGCAATTCGTCGCGATCGTCTACTACGCTAATGAAGAGACCGCACTCCGCCCCCAGTTTGGCAATGGCCCGCGAACAATGGCCGGCCCCGATGAGATACAACGCCTCGCTCGTCAGTTGCGGTTCGATCAACACCGTCACCTCACCGCCGCAGATCGCACCGAAGGAATCTGCATCGCCTTCGTGCAGCGGATACGTCTTGAGCCATGGCTTCTTTTCGCGCATGGCCGTCACGGCATCTGCCCTGACGAGCGCCTCGAATTTCCCGCCGCCAATTGTTCCGCTGCTCCGGCCATCCGAGTAAACGAACATCTTCGATCCCGCTGCGCGCGGCACCGAGCCGGTCGTCGCAGCGATCGTCGCTACGGCGAACGGCGTGCGTTCCTTGCCTCGCGCATCAATCATCGCGCGCTACGGTGGCGGTAATGTCGCCGTGCGGTTCGTCCGTCGGAACGAAGACCTCGTTCTTATTGTCGAGGCCGAACGGCGCGAGGTTGATGAGGAGGCAATGCTTGTTTGGCATCGCCAGGTCCAACTCGGAAATTTCGCGACATGCCGCGAGCGCGGCTTCGCCCATCTGGAATAAAGTTGTCTGGGCAGAGGGACTGTAGCTGTTCGCGAATACGCGTAGCATCGCGTTGAGAATTCCTTCGTTAGCGCGCGCGTAATGATCCGGCTGCTCTTTAAACGTCCAGGTCGCACTGAGGGAGGTAGCCAAAATCCGATCCGCCGTTTCGGGCAGGGTGGTGAATTCATCCTTCGGATAATTCTCAAACCCGGAGCCGGTTGACTTCAGGATGACCAGGTTGCGAATTCCAGAGCGGACCGTTTTCGCGTTTTCGCTGCAGTTTACGCTCGCAAACATTCTGGCCTCACTTCCTGCCACGAACGAATGTGGATGCCGCTCACCGTTCACCCCCAGGCGTTTCCAGGGGCGCTCCAGGATCTGGACTTCCGCTTCCCGCACTTGTTCATAGCGAGAGAGAAAATGCTCGCCGAGGATGACCCCGAACCGCTCGATTTCCTCCCCGAGATGCTGCTTCGCGAAAACATTGATTGTGTTCTTGATCGTGTCGGTCGCCACCACTTTGGTGTTGTCGCCGCTCGTGTAGGAAGTGGCGAAATTTCCCTTCAGAAAGGCCGCGACTTCGACGTCCTTAATCGAATGGACCGGACCCTCCCGCAAGATCTTCATTACCCGCACTCGCGCCTTGCCGTAACGATGACCGGTCAGTTTCGCCATTGCGCCCCAGGGTTAATTCATTTAGTGCGATAACGCGATGCCAAAGCTCGCGGAGTTGAATGCGCTCGATCGCGCGGAATTCACCCGAATCGTCGGGCCGGTCTTCGAACATTCGCCCTGGATCGCCGCACGGACGGCAGCGCAGCGTCCCTTCGCCTCCCGCGACGCTCTCCACGCCGCGCTCATCGCTACCGTGGCCAAAGCGAGCGACGAGGAAAAATTATCTCTCATCCGCGCCCATCCCGATTTGATCGGTGACGCTCATCTCACGGCGGCGTCACAGGCGGAACAAGCCAGCGCCGGACTCCAAGATGTGCACGCCGAGGAGGCCGCGCAGTTCCGCGACTACAACCGGCAATATCGGGAGCGCTTCGGATTTCCCTTCGTCATCTGCACGCGATTGAATAAGAAGGAAGCGATCGCGCAGGCGTTTCCTGTTCGTCTGCGCAATTCGCGACAACAGGAAATGGAAACCGCGTTGCAGGAAATCTCAAAAATCGCGGAGCTTCGGTTACGCGATCTCGTTCATGAATAGCCTGACCACTCACGTCCTCGACACGATGCGCGGCATTCCCGCCGCCGGCATGAAGGTCGAGCTCTGGTCGCTCGATCAATCGAAGATGCTCAAGGCCGTGGAGACGAACGCGGATGGCCGCACCGAAGCGCCGTTGCTGGCAACCGGCGAAATGAAGACCGGAAGCTACGAGCTCGTTTTTTTCGTCGGTGATTATTTCGGCGAGCGGCGCTTTCTCGATCGGGTCCCGGTCCGGTTCGTGATCTCCGACGCCACTGCGAAGTATCACGTTCCGCTGCTCGTTTCGCCCTGGGCGTACAGCACCTATCGCGGCAGCTGAATGAGCGCGGAAGATTCAGTGGTCCCGCCGCCGGTCGGGCTTGTCGATCTGGCGGCGGCCCGCGTCGGCGGCATTGCCGTCTTGGCCAACGATGAATTTTTCGCGGGGAAGGAAAACCTGTTGAACCCCGGCCGCGGAGTCTTCATCGCCGACAAGTATACCGACCGCGGGAAATGGATGGATGGATGGGAGACGCGCCGGCGTCGCACTCCCGGGCACGATTGGTGTGTCGTTCAACTGGGACTGCGCGGCATTATCAAGAAGGTCGATATCGATACGAACCATTTCCTCGGTAACCATCCTCCGTTCGCCTCGCTGGACGCCGTTTGCCTAACGAATGGTTTCCCCAGCGAGACCGGCGCCGTCGAAGCGCTTCCCTGGACGCCGGTCCTCTCCCAATCTCCCTTGGAACCGGGATCACAAAACCTGTTTGCGATTACGAACGACCAGACCTGGACCCACGTCCGCTTGAATATTATCCCCGACGGGGGCGTCGCGCGCCTGCGCATCTACGGCACTGTCGTTCCCGACTGGAGTAAGCTGAAACCCGGCGAACTCGTCGATCTCGCCGCGGTCGAAAACGGCGGAGTCCCCCTCGCCTGCAGCGACATGTTTTTCAGTTCGATGAACAACCTTATCATGCCCGGCCGCTCGGAGAGCATGGGCGATGGCTGGGAAACAAAACGCCGCCGCGGTCCCGGATACGATTGGATCATCCTGAAGCTCGGGTTGCCGGGCGCGATCCGAAAAATCGAAGTCGACACCAACCACTTCAAGGGAAACTACCCCGATACCTGTTCAATCGAAGGATGCACCGCGCCGGGCGCTTCAACGGATGAACTGACTGGCCCCGAGACGCGCTGGAGTGGGATCCTACCAATGACGAAATTACAGGCGCACACTCGCCATTTCTTCGAGAAGGAACTTTCTTCGATCGCGAACTGCACCCATCTCCGGTTGAATATTTATCCCGACGGCGGCGTGAGCCGATTACGCGTGTGGGGAACGCCTTCCCCGCGCGCCGCCCATGAGTGATTTCGATTTGCTCGTGCGTGGCGAGCAGGACATCGGAGTGAGCGAAGGAAGGATCGTCGCTCTTGGGCACGGGCTATCCGGTTCAGCCAAGTTGGAAATCGAGGCGCATCGCCTCGCGATTTTTCCCGGCGTCATCGACGCCCATGTTCATTTCAACGAACCGGGTCGCACCGATTGGGAAGGCTTCGCGACCGGTTCACGCGCAGCGGCGGCCGGCGGAACCACAACCGTGTTTGACATGCCGCTGAATGCGCATCCGCCGACGACCGATAGCGAGAGTTTCAAGCTGAAACGCGCCGCGGCGGAGGCCAGCTCGGTCGTCGATTTCGGGCTCTGGGGTGGACTGGTTCCCGGAAATCTCGATCAGCTCGAAGCGCTGCGGGATGGCGGGTCGGTCGGTTTGAAGGCCTTCATGTGCAACAGCGGGATCGGAGATTTTCTGTCGGTAGACCCGGCGACGTTGCATGCTGGAATGAAATGCGCCGCGGAGCTCGACCTTCTCGTCGCCGTCCACGCCGAGTCGGAGGTGATGACCAGCGCCTTGACCGGAGCCGCGCGGGCTGCCGGCAAAAAAGCAGTGCGCGATTACCTCGATTCGCGGCCTGTTGCTGCCGAACTCGAAGCAATCCGCGTCGCGATCGATCTCGCCGCGGAAACCGGTTGCCGATTGCACATCGTGCATGTGAGCTGCGGCAGCGGTGTTGCACTCGTTGCCGAAGCGCGGGCGCGCAGGATCGATGTGACTTGCGAAACCTGCCCGCATTATCTCGTGCTAACAGAGCGCGACATGGAACAGCTCGGCGCCGTCGCCAAATGCGCGCCGCCTCTTCGCTCGGACCGCGAACAAGGCGGACTCCGCGAACGGCTCCACGACATCACCACAATCGGCTCCGATCATTCGCCTTCGCCACCAGAAATGAAAAAGCGCGACAATTTCTTCGATGTCTGGGGCGGTATCTCGGGTTGTCAGCACCTTTTGTCGCTCCTGCTCGACGCCGAAATTCCGCCTGACGAAATTCGCCGCCTAACGAGTGGAGATGTGGCTTCGCGTTTTCGAGTGCCCGCTAAAGGCGCGATCGCCGTCGGCAAGGATGCGGACTTCACGCTCGTTGACCTCAAAGCGCAGGAAGTCGTCGCGGCAGAATCGCTCCACTACCGGCATCAGCAAAGCCCCTACGTCGGTCGGACTCTCCAGAGCCGCGTCCGCCGGACATTTTTGCGCGGACAAACGATCTTCGAGGATGGTAATTTCGTGGCTCGGCCGACGGGAAGATTCGTGCGACCGGATTTATCGTGATGCAGAAGACCAGCTTTCAACCCGACGAGATCGAGAAGATTAGCGCTCCCTTGAGCGACGCGAACAAGGCGTTCATGCGCCATTACCCGGGCGAATCGAACCGCCGCCAGGCTGTCCACACGGTCTATGGCGGCGCGCATTTGTTTAAGGCCGATTCGCCGCAAAAGCTTGGCCCCGTCGCTTTGCGATCGCTCCAGGAGTACGCCCCGGACCCGAAAAGTCTGGCCGGTGTTCTTGGAACGGCCGGTGACATGGCGCTCGCGCAAAAGGTTTACGACCGCGTGATTGAAAAACTGCGACGCGAACCGATCGAAGATTTCCGACTCGATTTCGAAGACGGGTACGGCAATCGGCCGGATGCCGAAGAAGATGGCCACGCGGCCTCGAGCGCCGTCGAAGTGGCACGGGGATTGAAAGAGAATTCGCTTCCGCCGTTCATCGGCATCCGCATCAAACCGCTCAGCGAAGATTTGCGCGTCCGCAGTGTCCGCACCCTCGACATCTTCATCACGGCGCTGCTAGGCGAGACCGGCGGGAAGTTGCCGGAGAATTTCGTCGTCACCGTGCCCAAGGTCCAGTTGCCGGAACAGGTCGCCGCCGCTGTGCGGTTTTTTGAAATTTTCGAGCAGCGAAATGGTTTGCCGGCAGGCGCACTCAAGATCGAGCTGATGATCGAAACGCCGCAAGCCATCATCAATCAGCGCGGCGAGATCGCCCTCGGCTCCCTTGTGGACGCCGCCAATGGCCGCTGCCGCAGCGTGCATTTCGGCGTCTACGACTACACTGCTTCGGGGGGAATCACGGCCGCGTATCAAACCATGGGCCATCCCTCCTGCGATTTCGCGCGGCAAGTGATGCTGGTTTCGCTCGCCGGCACCGGCATCCATCTTTCCGATGGCGCGACGAATATTCTGCCGGTCGGTCCGCACAGGCCGAGCGAAGGGAAACCGTTGACGGACGATCAGGTCCGCCAGAACCGGGAGGCCGTTCATGGTGCGTGGCGCCTCGGCTTCGACGACAACATGCATTCGCTGCGTACCGGTTTTTATCAGGGTTGGGACCTCCATCCCGCGCAGTTCGTCACGCGTTACGCCGCGGTTTATTCGTTCTTCCTCGACGGCCTGACGAGCGCTTCCGGCCGGTTGAAAACTTTTGTCGAGAAAGCAGCGCTTGCCTCGCTCTTCGGCGATGTCTTTGATGACGCCGCGACTGGCCAGGGCCTTCTCAATTTTTTCCTGCGCGGTATCGCGTGCGACGCCATCACGGAAGAAGAAGCGCTCGCGACCGGTCTCTCCCTCGATGAATTGCGTTCCCGTTCCTTCCTGAAAATTCTTCAAGGCCGTCGCGGCTCATGAGCGCGGCGATAGAGTTTCGACTCAACGGCCAGGCCGTCCGCGCCGATTCAGTTTCGCCCAACACCACTTTGCTCGAATGGCTCCGCGCTTCCGGACTTACCGGATCGAAGGAAGGTTGCGCAGAAGGCGATTGCGGCGCGTGCTCGGTCGCAATTGTCGACCGCGATGCGCGCGGCAAACGCTGCTACCGCGCGATCAACAGCTGCCTTGTCCCGCTGCCTCTGATGGCGGGCCGAGAGATCATTTCCGTCGAAGGCGTCGCGTGCCCGAAAATGCATCCGGTGCAAAAGGCGATGGTGGAAAATTTTGGATCGCAATGCGGCTATTGCACGCCCGGCTTCATCATGTCGCTCTTCGAGGGCTATTACCGCAAGGACCTGAAGACCGCCGCGCAGCTCGACGAACAACTCTGCGGGAACCTGTGCCGCTGCACCGGTTACCGGCCGATCCGCGATGCCGCCGCGGACGCGTTCGCGCAACGCGCCGATCCCGACGCCTTTGACGCGCAGTTGAAAAATGCCAAAGCGAAGCTCAAAGCGACGAAGTACAATTTTGCCGGTGAACTTTTCCTGCGCCCGACTTCACTTGAAAAATTATTCCGCTCGTTAGCGGAACATCCCGATGCGCGCCTGATCGCCGGCGCGACGGACCTCGGACTGGAAATCACAAAACGCTTCCGGAAATTCCCGGCGCTCATTTCCATCGAAGCGGTGGCCGAGCTGAATGAGACCAGTTCCGTGGAAACCGAGTGGCGTATTGGTGCAGCCACGACTCTGACCAAACTCGACGATCTGCTCGGCGCCGAATTTCCGGAGATCAGGGAGATGCTTTCCGTATTTGGTTCGCGCCAGATCCGTAATCGCGCCACCCTCGGCGGAAATCTGGTGACCGCTTCGCCGATCGGCGATTCCGCCCCGGTGCTGCTCGCGCTCGAGGCGAGTGTCGTGCTCGCGTCGGCGGCCGAAGAACGCGTTCTGCCTCTCGAAGAATTCTTTGTCGCCTATCGCAAGACCGCGCTGCAACCCGGCGAAGTTTTGAAATCGATTCTCATTCCGCGTCCCACGCCCGGACTGCAGACGCATCGCAAGTTCTACAAGGTTTCGAAGCGGTGCGAGATGGACATCAGCACCGTTGCCGCGTGTTTCGCCGTCGTTTTGGATGACGGCGGAATAATTACGAACGCGCGCCTGGCTTACGGCGGCGTCGCCGCTCTGCCGGTGCGCGCGAGAGCAACGGAAGCGGCGCTCGTCGGCAACCACTGGAGCAATTCGACATGTGGACATGTCCTGCCTGTTCTCGAAAACGAGTTCACTCCCATTTCCGATGTTCGTGGCAGCGAAACCTACCGGCACCAGATGATATCGAACCTGCTGCGCAAGTTCTTCGCCGGCAATGGAGGGCGGAGCTCCCGCGAAGCCGGGGAGATTCGCGGGCTCACAGGAGCTCGCCCCTCCACGAAGAAGCCCGACGCGCTTCCGCACGAGAGCGCGCACAAGCATGTCACCGGCGAGGCGATTTACGTCGATGACGATGCTCAGCACCAGGACATGCTCGAAGTCTGGCCCGTTTGTTCGCCTCATGCGCACGCGAAGATTTTGCGACGCGATGCGACAGGGGCGCGACTCATGCCGGGCATCAGCGCCGTTCTTCTCGCCGAAGATGTTCCGGGCCTGAACGACGTCGGCGCTGTTCGACACGATGAGATTTTGCTCGCGGACAAGGAGGTCCTTTATCACGGGCACATCGTTGCGCTTATCGTCGGCGAAACGCCGGAGCTTTGCCGCGCAGCGGCGGCGAAAGTGATCGTCGAATACGAGACGCTGCCTCCGATCTTCACCATCGAGGAAGCGGTTGAGGCCGGCAGTTTCCACAGCGATCCACATCACATCCGGCGCGGGGATGTTTCCGCGGCGCTCTCGGACGCGTCGGCGACTTTCGAAGGCGAATTCTCTTTCGGCGGCCAGGACCATTTCTACCTCGAAACAAACGCGGCCTGGGCGAAGACCGGCGAAGATGGCACCGTTTTCATCAGTTCCTCGACGCAGCATCCATCGGAGGTACAGCACATCGTCGCGCACTTGCTCGATCTGGCGATGCACAGCGTGGTCGTCGAATGTCCGCGGATGGGCGGCGGTTTCGGCGGAAAGGAAACGCAAGCGGCGATGCTCGCGGCGCTGGCCGCACTCGCCGCGACGAAGACCGGCCGCAAAGTGCGGGTCCGTTTCAATCGCGACCAGGACATGATGATCACTGGCAAGCGCCATCCGTTTCTCGGAAAGTTCCAGGTTGGATTTGACGACACCGGATTGTTGCTCGCCGCGAAAATCGATCTGTTTTCGAACGGCGGCTGGTCGCTCGATCTGTCTCGCGCCATCACCGACCGCGCGTTGTTTCATCTCGATAACGCTTACTACATTCCAAACGTCGAGTTCAGCGGCCGCGTGGTAAAAACCAATCTCGCGTCGAACACCGCCTTTCGCGGATTTGGCGGGCCGCAAGGAATGTTGGTCATCGAAGAGATCCTCGACCGGATCGCGCGCGCGACCGGCCTCGCGCCAGAAGTCGTCCGCGCGCGGAATCTTTATCGCGGGACCGGCGAGACCAACACCACCCACTACGGTCAGGAGATCGAGGACAATCGTCTCCAGCGCATCTGGAATGAATTGACGGAGTCCAGCGACTTCGCAACGCGGCGCGACGAGCTGCGGCAGTGGAACAGCAAGCATCCACAACGCAAGCACGGCCTCGCAATTACGCCGGTGAAGTTCGGAATTTCGTTCACCACCACTCACTTGAATCAGGCGGGCGCGCTCGTCCTCCTTTATCAGGACGGCACCGTCCAGGTGAATCACGGCGGCACCGAAATGGGCCAGGGCGTTTACACTAACATCGGGCTGATCGCCGCCCGCGAGCTCGGCCTAACGCCCGATCGCATTCGCGTCATGGCGACACGAACCGACAAAGTCCCGAATACATCTGCGACCGCCGCATCCTGCGGAACGGATCTGAATGGCGCTGCTGTCCGGAACGCCTGCGAAACCTTGTGCGCCCGGCTCCTCCCTTTCGCCGGCGAGATGCTTTCGGAAAAAAATGGCAGCGCCGTTTCCATGGAGCGGATCGTTTTCAAAGACAATCTCGTCCTAGATTCCGACAACCCGGAGACGGGCATCCCGTTCGCCGAGCTCCTCCAACGCGCCTACTTCGCGCGCACCAGTCTCAGCGCGACTGGTTTCTACAAGACTCCCAACATCAACTACGATCGCGAAGCGGGCCGCGGAAAACCATTTCACTATTACGCGGTGGGCGCGGCTGTCAGCGAGGTGGAAGTGGATGGATTCACCGGCATGACTCACATCCGCCGCGTCGATATCCTGCACGACGTGGGGGACGCGATTAACCATGGCATTACCCTCGGC
>JALYIN010000456.1 GCA_030775765.1 Verrucomicrobiota bacterium | reverse complement strand
AGGGAATCGAACCCTCGTCAGTAGCTTGGAAGGCTACAGCTCTACCATTGAGCTACACCCGCACGCGCCGATAAAGCTGGCGTGCCCCGCCGCCGCTGCCAAGTCCTTTTGTGGGTGCGGCCCGCGCGTTTGCGTTCTCCTCTCTCCGACACCTAAGTTATCCGCATGAAAGCTGCCCTTCTTTCGCTCGCCCTTTCCGCCGGCCTTTGCGTCTCGGCGCGCGCCGATTTTACCATCGTCCAAAAAGTGGAGGGAGGAAAAACGACGGGGAATGAAATCATCCTGAAACTCAAGGGCGACAAGGTCCGAGTGGAAGCCACGCCGCAGATGACAATGATCGTCGACGGCAAAACCGGCGAAACGACCACCCTAATGAACGCGCAGAAGAAGTTTCTGCGTATCTCCGGCGACAAAGCCAGGGCGATCGCGGAACTCTCGGTCAAATACGGCGGGACCCCGGCCGAGAGACCGAAACTCACCGCGACCGGGAAGAAGATGACGATCAACGGCTACGAGGCCGAGGAGTACGTCGGCGAAACCAAATCGTTCAAGGCGAGCTATTGGATCGCGCCAAGCTTCCCCGATTCCGCGGCCATCATGAAGCAGCTACAGGCTGTGATTCCGGCGGCCTGGAACGATCTCGCCAAGGGAATGATGGACTATCGCGATTTACCCGGATTTCCGCTCCGCACCCAGATCAAAACCGAGGGCGGAGAAATCACCAGCACGATCACCGCGATCAAGCGCGACCTTTTAAGCGACGTGGAGTTCCTGGTGCCCGCGGATTTCCAGGAAATGAAGATCCCGAATGTGCAGATCTCGGGCGACAAGCCCGGGCCGGCGCCTTCGACGAAGCCCTGACCGGTCGCTCGCGTGGGGCCGCGCTTTATTCTGGCATCGGGCTCGCCACGGCGGCGGCAATTATTGAGCGACGCCGGCTATGAATTCGAAGTGCTTTCACCGTCCGTCGAAGAAGTGGCGCACGGCTGGCTGACGATTCGCGAGTTAACAATCTGGAATGCGGCGCGCAAAGCCGCACGTGTATCGGAAATGGCGCCGGACGCCGTCGTGCTCGCGGCGGATACGCTGGTGGCGATCGACGGCGACGTGCTCGGTAAACCGCGCGACTTGGAGGAGGCCGCGCAAATTCTGCGGCGGCTCAACGGGCGCGCCCATGAAGTTTGGACGGCGGTCCGGATCAACCAGGCCGCGCGCGGGCGGTCGCGCAGTTTCTACGAAACGTCGCGCGTCCATTTTCGAGCGCTCGACGAACGAGCTATTCGCGATTACCTCGCGAAAATTGATCCGCTCGACAAAGCGGGCGCCTACGCCGCGCAGGGACACGGCGCCGAAATCATTGCGCGTATCGATGGCTCGTACAGCAACGTGGTCGGCCTGCCGATGGAAGCGACGGTTCGCGCCCTCCGCACTTTCGGTATCGAAGGTGGCCCGCTAATTCGTCGCCGTGGGGTGCGCCTCTAATCTAACGGAGGCGTGCGGCGGTGCGCGTCTTAACACGCGGGCCAGGAACCAAACGATGAAGCAATTCACCGCGAGGACGATAAATCCGCCGACGCCAGGACGATGATAAATGTGCCGCACTTCGAAAGGAATAAGTGTCGCCGTCGCGAAAACCATTAGGAACTCGGCCCACCGTTTTTGAAAGTAGACGCCGAATCCCTCGGTGAAGAGGATCGCCGAATAAAAGAGTGCCAATAGACCGGGCACGCGTAGTTGCCCGTCGGCCAGCACCGCCTGCATTTTGTTCAACAGGTAGAGCACGATCTTGCCGTGAGTGAGGAGGATCTCTTCATCAGCCCAATCGGAGAGCGCGTCGAGCGAGAGGGTGCGGCTATTCAGGACGAGGAGGGAAAATCCAATGCCCAGAAGGAGGAATCCCTTCACGATTTTGAAAATGGCAATGAGCTTGAGATAGCGAGCCCGCCGCTGCCGCTCCAACAACGGAGATGGGAGATCAGGATTCATCATTCGCCAATTTGGCGGCCCCGAAAATCATTCCGCGATGGTCGCGCTCGCCCGATGACAAACCTCGAGTTTGTTCCCGTCTGGATCTTCGAAGAATACCGCGTAGTAACCCGGGCTGTAATCAACGCAAAGTTCGGGGCCTTCGATATTTTTCCCACCCGCCTTTCGAACCACTTCGCCAACCCTGTCAACGGCTGCCCGGCTCGGCGCCCAAAATGCGATGCGGTTGCCGTTCGGTTGAAAATCGGCTTCTTCGAAAACAAAAAACTCCACGGCCCCTTCCCCCTCGGCTTCGAACAGCCCCCATTGCTGGCCACTCTTGTCTACGCGGAAACCGATCGCGGGGAGGACTTGAGCGTAGAAACGCTGGGCCGCCGCGCGATTTCTTACCCGGAGATCGATGTGATCGAAAAGACGCGTGCTCATGAAGCGATTGTTCATGGCATCGCGTCCCTTGTCTATGGCGCCTTCCGGTTCTCCCGGCGGATCATCAGCTTCAGGCCGGACCAGGTTTCATCCACGGCACACACTTTCACGTCGACGAAGCCCAGCGGTAGGCAAAC
>JALYIN010000455.1 GCA_030775765.1 Verrucomicrobiota bacterium | reverse complement strand
TCGAGGACGATCGGCTCGCCACTGCGGTTGTCACTCAGGCGAACACGCGCGACTGGGCCGATTTCGTGAAGCGCTACAATGAGACTGTCGCGGAAACCCGCACCGGCCGGGTGGATGCGATGAATGCACCGCTGGTCATCAGCAGCCTGGGTGCATTCGGAGTCCGGGCCGCGGCGCCAATCGTGGTACCGCCATCAGTCGGGACTCTCTTCATCGGCTCCGCGCATTACGAGACGACGGGTGATGGCAAGAAAAGCCAGCCGACCGAAGTTATCACGCTTTCGCTAACGTTCGATCATCGTGTCGTCAACGGCGCCGGGGCCGCGAATTTCGTCCACGACATTAAGGAGCGGATCGAAAGCTTCTCGATTCCCGCGCTGAGCGCGAAAAACTAGCGGTTACTTAGTGCGCTGAATGTAAGCGACGACCTGTTCCTCGAGAATCTCCAGCGGCAGAGCGCCGTTCTTCAGCACGACGTCATGGAACTGCCGTTGATCGAACTTCGTTCCCAGCTCGGTCTGCGCGCGCTTGCGTAGTTCCTGGAACTTGAGCATCCCCACCTTGTAAGCGCACGCCTGCCCCGGGTTCACGATGTAGCGCTCGATCTCGGCCGTGACTTCCTTTTCGCCCATGCCGGTTTTCTCGCGCATGTAAGCGATCGCCTCTTCGCGCGGCCAGCGTTTCGCGTGAATGCCGGTATCGACTACGAGCCGGACCGCGCGAAAAAGTTCCGCCTGCAACCGGCCCAGATCGCCGAACGGATCGCCCTCGTACCAGCCCACTTCCTTCGCGAGCCATTCGGTATAGAGCGCCCACCCTTCCTGGTAAGCTGTGAAGGGAATCAGCTTCCGGAACTGCGGCAGCCCCTTCAATTCCTGCGCCGTCGAGATCTGCCAGTGATGGCCGGGCACGCCCTCGTGATAGGCGAGCGTGCGCATCCCCCACTTCGGAAGCTCATTCATGTCGCGCAGGTTCGCGTAAAAAATGCCGGGGCGCGTCCCGTCCATCGAAGCACCATTATAGTAGGCGCCCGCCGACGTCGCTTGCTTGAAGACCGGAACGCGTTGCACTTCGATTTTCGCTTTTGGCACCGTTGCGAACAGGAGCCGGCAACGCTCGATCGCGTCATCGATCAACCGCGTGTATTCGGCCAGCGCATCGGCGCGGCCTTTGTCGTCGTTGGGGAAAAGGAACCGCGGATCCTTGCCTAAGGCATCCATCGCTTCGCCGATCGGCCGGCCGGTGTAACCGTTGGCGTCGAGCAGCGTCCGCATTTCCCCTTCGATCCGCGCCACTTCGCGCAAACCGAGATCGTGGACTTCCTCGGGCTTAAGCGTGGTCGTCGTGTTCCTGCGCAGCGCGTAAGCGTAGAACGCTTCGCCGTCCGGCAACCTCCAGGCGCCGTCGTCCGTCGTCGTCTTCGGGAGAAGGGCGGTGAAGTAATCGATCAGTTTGTGGTAGGCGGGATAAACCCGGTCCGTGATCGCGGTCTCAATTTTCTTCTGGAACGCCACCCGCTGTTCGTCCGTCATTCCGTCGATCTTTGCGACGCGCGTCTTAAATGAGGTAGCCAGAATGTTTTCCGAAGCCGGCTGGGCGACAAAGTTATTCATCTCGAGGAGCACCTTCTCCACGACAAAACGCGGCGGCAGAACGCCCTTCTGTTCGCGGACTTTCAGGCTTTCGAGGAGCTGGTCGAACTTCGTGCCGACCGCATTCAGCCGCTGCCGGTAATATTCGCAGTCTCGCGGCGCGAGCAGCCGATGGGTGTTTGCCATAAAGGACGGGAACTCGTTCTGGACGCCGAAGAGCTGGTTCACCGGGTAGTTGTGCCACTGGTATTTTTCGCCTTCGATCTCGCGGCTGATGTACCATTCGAGGATGTGGGTGGAGAGTTGCTGGGAGGCGTTCTGTTTCTCCAGCGGATAGGCGTGGAGGTCTTCAAGGTTTTTCCTGGCGCGATCGAAGTAGCGTTGCTGATGCGCCGGTGATGCGTCACCCAGCTTTCCGTTATGGCCGGTGATCCCGAATCGTTCGACGAGGCCGAGCGACGAGAGCAGCTCCGGTTCTTCGAAGAGCACCTCCGCAAAGACCTTCTCGTAAAAAAGATTAAGGCTCCAAGGGCGGAACCAAACCAGGTTGACCAGGAAAATCGCGAGCAGGATCACCAGCAACGCCACCATCCGCAGGGTCCATTTCAAAATGCGTCTGAACATTCTGACAGTGTTGTCAGCGCTGCCCTCCGCGGGTCAATCCCTTTATCGGCGGCGAAGGGTCCGATCCCCGCCATCCGGATGGAATGACCAATGCTTGTCAAAAGGCATGCGCCTTATTCCGCATCACACCCCCGCTCCCCGGCTGCTCAAGACCGCGCTGGAGCTGCGCCCACGTCCTCTCGAAGACGATCAAGCTGGGCCGACGCTGACGACGGGCTCGAAATTTTCGGGCAAAGATCGCGCGGTCTTCGCGGCCATCGTTCTCGGCGCAATCCTGCTTTGCTTCCTCACCTTTACTCATTGGCGTCAAAGAACCGCCCCTCAACCTCCCAGGAAAGATGTCAAGGTTCCGGCGGTTTCGACTCCGATCGTGGCGGCCGCACCGATTGCCAAAATCAACGCCGATCAGATTCACGTCACCGCGATCTCACTCGGCGACCCGCGGATGGCGATCATCAATGGCCGGCTGGTCGGCGAAGGGGAACAAATCACTCTCCATCGGCCCGGGGAACCGGTCGCCGGGACGCTGCAGGTCCTAAAGATTTTCGATGGCGAAGTCGAATTGAGCGATGGAGCGCAGGTGATCAAAGCGCGCCTGGCTCTGGCGCTGGCGTCCAAGCAGAAGCGGTAATCACTTCCTGATTTTTTCGCGAGCCGACCGCAACTTCCGAGGTCTCGCTTGGTTTGCACTTCCACAAGGCGATCGCGAAAAGCGCGGTGCCTGACGAAAGAAAAGAGAAAAAATGAAATCACGATTGATCACACTCAGCGCGGCGTGCGTTGCCCTGTTCGCCATGGTCGCGATCGGCCAGGCGCAGGACCCCGCGGCGAAGAATAACGACCGGCCTAACCGCTGGCAGCACAAGCGGGGAAACCCCGTCGAGCATTTAACCAAGGCGCTGGATCTCACGCCGGAACAGCAAGCGAAGGTCCAACCGATCTTCGATCAGGCGAAGCCCCAGATCATGGCGCTCCGCCAGGAGACGCGACAGAAGATCCAGGCGATCCGCGAGAACATCCAAGCGCAGATCCGCCCGATCCTGACGCCGGCGCAGCAGCAGAAATTCGATGCGCTGAAAAAGGCGCGCGAAGACATGCGAAAAGCGCGCGAGGAAATGCGCGACGCGCTGAAGAAGCAGTAACAACAATTGGGTTGACGGAACGAGCGGCGGTGACCGATGAGGTTGCCGCCGCTTCTGTTTTAGATGTCGATACGCTCTCCGATCGCGGGCAGAAGCAGTTCCATACGCGCATTGTCCGCCGCTTGTAACGCCGCTTTGTGATCGAGTTCGATCGGCGGGAACGTGTCGTAATGCACCCCCACGATTTTTTTGACACCAGTCAAGGAGGCGGCTCTCAGGGCGTCATCGATTCCCATCGTGAAGAAATCGCCGATCGGGAAAACCGCGAAGCGCAGCTTTGTGCCTTCGCCCACGAGCTTCATGTCCAGGGTCAGCGCCGTGTCGCCTGAGTAGTAAAAATTTCCTTCGGCGCTTTCGACGACAAATCCGCACGGGTTGCCGCCGTAGGAACCATCCGGCATCGAGCTGCTGTGAATGGCGCTGGTGAGTTTCACCCGGCCGAACTCCATCTTGGCGGCGCCGCCGTGGTTCATTGACTGGACGTTTTTCACCCCTTTTCCTTCGAACCAGCTTCCGACCTCAAACGGCGCGATCACCGTCGCCCCTGTCCGGTTCGCGATTTCGACTAGGTCAGCGACGTGATCGCCGTGTCCGTGCGAGACGAGAATGAAATCGGCCGCGACGCTCTTGATGTCGACCTTCTTCGCCAGCGGATTCGGCGAGATAAAGGGATCGAAGAGAAGTGTTTTGCCGCCTGCCTGGACGGCGAAACAGGCGTGGCCGTAGTAGGTAAATTGCATGAAGAAAAGATCAGGGCGACCGCGATTCTTTTCAAGGAGCGGCGATTTCCCAATCGCCCTCTTCTCTTTTTGGACACGGCGGTTTGGAAACAGCCGCTCCTTGGATGACTTTTAGGCGTGGTTTCCGACCAACGCACACGCTCCATCATCCATCTCGATATGGATTGCTTTTACGCGGCGATCGAGGTGCGCGATCAACCGTCGTTGAAAGGCAAGCCTGTCGGCGTCGGCGGTGCGCGAGACCGGCGCGGTGTCCTGACCACCTGCAACTACGAAGCCCGGAAGTTCGGCGTTCGTTCGGCCATGCCCACCTTCATGGCGCTCCAACGCTGCCCGAACCTCATCATCCTGCCGACCCGTTTTGATGTTTACCGCAAAGAAGCCGCCGTCATTCGCGAAATCCTTTTCCGGTTCACGCCGCTCGTCGAACCGCTCTCCCTCGATGAAGCGTACCTCGATGTGACCGACCATCCCGGAGCGCCCTCCCCCCTCGCTCAGGTCATCCGCGGCCTGATCTTTCGGAAGACGAAACTGACCGCGTCCGCCGGCATCGGGCCTAACAAGTTAATCGCGAAGATCGCGAGCGATTTGAAGAAACCGAACGGCCAGTTCGCCGTGAAACCGGAGGAGGTGCCCGCGTTCATGAAAGAATTGCCGGTCCGCAAACTGTGGGGCATCGGCGAAGTAACGGGCCAGAAGCTGGAGAAGCTCGGTATCGCCACTTGCGGTGATATGCAGCGGCTGTCGCGCCTCGCGCTCCAGGAACACTTCGGCAAATTCGGGATCGAGCTTTACGATCTTTGCCGTGGCATCGATGACCGACCCGTCGAGCCCGATCGGGAACGCAAGTCGCTCAGCAACGAGGAAACCTTTCCGACCGACCTCGAGACCCTGGCGGAATGCGAAGAGAAGCTGCCGGAGTTATTCGGGGAATTAATGGCGGACCTGGACCAAAAAGAAGCGAGCCGGTCCGTAACGAAAATTTTCGTGAAACTCAAATTCCATGATTTCACCCGCACCACGGTGGAACGGGCCGGACTTCCCCCCACGCTCGACCAATTTCGATTGTTGCTTGCAGAAGGATTCGCGCGCACTCAAAAAAGTGTGCGGCTCATCGGGCTGGGTGTGCGATTTGCCACCATGGAAATTCCCGACTCGCAGTTGCCGCTGCTCTGATTGCTCATGGCCAGGACCCATTCACCGAAGAAGAAATGGCTGCGCCAGCACTCGCTCAGCATCGTTAGCGTGCTGCTCCTGGTGGGCTGGATCATCGCCTATCGCTTGAGCGATCCCACGACTCATCTCGGCGCTTTCTTTGGAAATGCGATCGCGGATTGGAGCGGCTCCGTCGTCATCATTTTAGGGACGAAATTTCTTTACGAAATTGGTTCGGCCGAGAGTCGCCCGCTCAAGAATCGGCAGTCCAACCGGTGGCTGGAATTCTTGTATGAGCATTCGCTTCTCATCTTTCTCGCGGTGACGGGCATCGCCTGGCTCGTCTTGTATCTCCGCCTGAACCCGGGAGACAAATGGGGTCAGGTCGTCGGTAACATTGTTTCCGAATGGCTCCAGATGGCTGGGCTCGTTTTCCTGACCAAGCGCCTGATCGAACGCGGCTCAAAGGAAAGTCGATGAAGTATCCGGTCATTCTCTTTTATAAGTACGTCGAGATATTGGACGCCGAAATTTTTGCCGGCAGCCAACGCGCTCTCTGTGAATCCCTCGACTTGAAAGGGCGGGTTCTGATCGCAGCAGAGGGAATTAACGGGACGCTCGCCGGGACTCCCGAGAACGTGAATCGTTACGTTGCTGCGCTGAAAGCCGACCCGCGTTTCGGGGACATCGAAAGCAAACACAGTCCCGGAGACGCCGGCACTTTCCCCAGGCTGGTGGTAAAGGTCCGCCCGGAAATCGTGACCCTGAATGCCGGGGCCATCCCTCCAGATAAGCAGAATCATCTCAGCCCGCGCCAGTGGAAGGACTTGATGGAACAAAATCGCGATGTTGTCCTGCTCGATATCCGGAATCGATTCGAATCCGCCGCGGGTAGGTTCGAGAATGCCGTCACCTGCGACATCGAACATTTCCGGGAGCTGCCGGAATACGTCGATCGTTTAGGGGATCTGAGAGAGAAAACAGTGCTGATGTATTGCACCGGTGGCATCCGCTGCGAGAAGGCATCCACTCTTTTTAAACGGAAAGGTTTCAACCGTGTCTTTCAACTTCACGGCGGGATTGCCGCCTACCAGGAGCAGTTCGGAAATGAACACTGGCTGGGTGAATGTTTCGTCTTCGATCAGCGGATGACGGTGCGGGTGGAAGAAGGGTTGGTTCAGGTCGGGCGCTGCGCCCACACGGGAAGAGCCACGAGCCGTTTCGTCAATTGCCTCCACGACCCCTGTCACAAGCTCTACATCTTGTCCGGCGAAGCCGAGGCCGAGAACCCGAATCGTCGTCTTTGCCCCGACTGCCTCGAAGCCGGCCTCACCTTCGAAACCGCGGATTATCGTTAGGCGTCGCTCTCAGCTCGCCCAAGTCGGCGGACGTTTCTCGTTGAACGCGGCGATGCCTTCTTTAGCCTCGACGGACTCGCGGGCTGAGAGGTGGTGTCGCAGGGCGGTCTCGATGTCTTCCCTCACAGAAGTCGACCAGAGTTCTTCCATGAGGCGCTTCGAATTGGTTATCGCGCCGGGAGCGCCCTGGAGGACGGAAGCCGCAAGCTTTTGCACCGCGGTTTCGAGGTCGCCCGAGGGAACGACGCGGTTGATCAGACCGATCTCGCGGGCGCGCTCGGCATCGAACAGTTCGGACGCGAGGAGGACTTCGCGGAGATCGCGTTCGCGAAGCTGGCGACGAATGAAGGTCATTACAAGTCCGGCAACCAAACCACGCCGGACTTCCGGGTAACCGAAGCGCGTGCGCTCGGCGGCGATGGCGAAATCGCAGGCAGACATGACGCCGGCGCCGCCGGCGACCGCGGCACCGTGAACCATGGCGATCGTCACCAGGCGCGTTTCGGCGAGCGCGAGCAGCATTCGCGCGACATTCTCCGCCGTGACCTGAGGGTCCACCTTGACGGCTTCCTCCAAATCCAGACCCGTGCAAAACGCTTTCCCAGCGCCGCGCAGAATCAGGATGCGCTGCTGCTGATCGGCGTTGGCGTTTTCGATCGCGGCGGTTAACTCGGCCATGAGGTCCACGGTGAGCGCGTTTCGGCGCTCTGGCCGGTTGAGCGTGAGGACGGTGATCTGCGGCGTTTGTTTTTCGACGAGAACGACTGGCATGACTTACCTTATTCTGTCAGTAACATCCGTCACGATGGAATCCGTCAAGCTCATCGAATGTCCGCGCGACGCCTGGCAGGGTCTGCCGCGCCAGATTCCGACTGGGCAGAAGGTCGAATACTTGCACGGGCTCGTCGCCGCCGGGTTTCAGCACATCGACGCGGCGAGTTTCGTCTCGCCCAGAGCAGTGCCGCAAATGGCGGACAGCGAAGAAGTCCTCGCGCAACTCGGTCCGGTCGACGGCGTGGAGATTATCGGAATCGTCGTCAACGAGAAAGGCGCGGCCCGCGCGATCGCGACCGGGAAAGTCAAGACACTCGGTTATCCCTGCTCGATTTCGGAGACGTTCCTGCGCCGGAACCAGAACCAATCGTTGGAAGAAAATCAGGCGGTGTTGAGACGAATCAAGGAGATGGCGGACGTCGCGGGACTGGAAATGGTGGCGTACGTTTCGATGGCGTTCGGCAATCCTTATGACGATCCCTGGAGCGAAGGGAGGGTCGTGGAAGCGGCCAAAATGATCGCGAGTCTTGCGGTTGGCGCCCTGTCGTTAGCCGACACAGTGGGTGCGGCCGAGCCGGAATTGATCCAGCGAGTAACGACCGCCGTGTTGCGCGAGAGCACGGAATGCGAGGTAGGAATTCATATGCACAGCACGCGCGCCGGAGCCGCAGCGAAGGTCCTAGCCGCCTTCGATGCCGGCTGCCGGCGTTTCGATTCCGCAATCGGAGGACTGGGCGGCTGTCCATTCGCGCAGGACAACCTCGTCAGAAATATTCCGACGGAAGAAGTTCTGCGCGCGCTAGAACAGCGTGGCGTCACATTGCCGATCCGAGATTCGCTTGCGCGCGTGGGGGCGACGAACGCAGCGATCAGCGACGAATTTGCGAACGGCTAGGTCTGAATGACGCCGGTATGGAACCGGGCTTTCGGCATGGGACGCGAAACGTATTCGAGCAGGAGGGAAAGGACTTCGCGGGTCTCGTGGGGCTGGATAATTGCGTCTACCCAACCGCGGGCGGCGCCGTAACGGATATCGGTCTGCTCCTCGTAATTCGCTTTCACGGTCGCGCGCAATTGCTCCAGTTCTTCAGGCGAAGACTTCTTGTCGCGCCGCTCGCTGGCCCGGGCGAGGACGCTGAAGATGGTGTCGGACGCCTGGGCCGCGCCCATGACGGCGTAACGCGCGTTCGGCCATGCGAGGATGAAACGCGGATCGTAGGCTTTGCCGCAAAGCGCGTAGTTCCCCGCGCCGAACGAACCGCCGACGACAACCGTGATTTTCGGGACCGTGGAATTGCTGACCGCATTCACCAGCTTCGCGCCGCTGCGGATGATGCCGCTCTGTTCGGCGTCGCGACCCACCATGAAACCGGTGACGTCCTGGAAAAAAATGATCGGCAACCCGGTCTGGTTGCAATCCATGATGAAGCGCGCGGCTTTGTCGGCGCTATCGGCGTAGATAACGCCGCCCATCTGGATGCCTTCGGCTTTGGTGCGGGATTGAATGCGCTGGCTCGCCACGATTCCCACCGGCCGACCCGAGATTCGCGCGTAAGTCGTAACGAGAGTCTTGCCGTAATCCGCTTTGTATTCGTCGAGCGAGCCGGCATCGATGATGTGCGCGAGAAGATCGCGCGCGTCGTACGGTTTGTTGCCGTCGAGACTCATCAGGTCGTAAACGGCCTGCGGTTTTTGCGCCGGCGCCGTCGTCTTCGGTTTCGGAGCGTCTTTCGCCGCCTCGGGCAAAAGTCCGACCAGAGAACGCAAACGTTTCAAGCACGACGGGTCGTCCTTTTCGTAGAAGTCGACCGTGCCGCTGATTTCGGCGTGCATCTTCGCGCCGCCGAGTTCCTCCGCTTCGACGATTTGCCCAATGGCGGCTTTAACCAGCGAAGGGCCGGCGAGATAAAGGCCGCTGCCTTCCGTCATCAGGACCTTATCGCAGAGGACCGGGAGATACGCGCCGCCGGCGACGCAGTTGCCCATGATGGCAGCGAACTGCGGCAGCCCGGCGGCGGAGATGACGGAATTGTTGCGGAAGATGCGGCCGAAATCATCTTCGTCGGGAAAAATTTCGTCCTGCATCGGGAGAAAGACGCCGGCGGAATCGACGAGGTAGATAATAGGCAGGGCGCATTCGAAGGCGATGCGCTGGGCGCGGATCAGCTTTTTGGCGGTGGCAGGAAAAAAAGCGCCGGCTTTCACGGTCGCATCGTTGGCGATGATCATGCAGGGAACGCGGGAGATGTTCCCGATGCCGGCGACCGCGCCCGCGGCGGGAATGTTTCCCCATTGCTGATACATTTTGTAGGCGGCCCAAAGCTCGACTTCAAAAAACGTCGAACCTTTGTCGAGCAACTGGCTGATGCGTTCGCGCGCCAGAAGGCGACCCATTTTGTGCTGGCGATCCTGCCCGGCCTTGCCTCCGCCTTCGCGCAATTTGTCTTCTTCCCGGGCGATCGCGGCGCAGCGTTCGCGCAAACCTTCCGGTGGCGGAGGAATAGGAGTCCGAGACGACATGGGCGCGGAAGGCTTACGCTGCTGCGAGGACAGAATCAAGTCGCGCGGCGACTGAGCGCCCCGGGCACAGCACTCTTAAAGCGCGTCGTTCTCGGAGCGAAAACCGGAATCGTCGCGGATCGAGCGCAACCGGTTGCGGCTGCCGCGTTCGGATTCGGGGCGGTTAATTCTTTCCATCGCCACTTTCACGAGCAACGGCA
>JALYIN010000454.1 GCA_030775765.1 Verrucomicrobiota bacterium | reverse complement strand
GAAGTAGCCTCTCGTCTTGAAACCTTCCGCAGGCGTTCCGAGAAACGTCGCGGCGCTTGTCTCCGCCGCGATGATAGAGGCGAGAACGGCCCACCAAGGAATCGATCGCCCGCCGAGCGCAAAATCCTGCAAATTCTTGTTTCGCCGGCCGGCCCAGAGACCCAGGGCGATGATGCCGAAGAAATAGGCGAGCAGCACGACGGCATCGATCAGCAGCCGAGAATTGAAGACCGGATTGGAAACTGGCTCCACGCTGTTTAGCTGCCAGAAATTCTGCGGGACGCAAGGTGGATCGCGCGCTCCGTCGCGCGATGTTATTTTGAGCGGCGCCCACCGCCATTATTTGGGCATCGAGCGCGGAGCGCTCGATCCACCATGAAACTCTCGAATATGACGGCGACTGATTTCGATTTGGCGCGGACGCTGGATTCCGGCCAGGTCTTCCATTGGGAAAAGAGCGGCTCCGGTTTCGCCGGCGCGGTTGGCGCACAGGCTGTCCTTGTCGAACAGCAAGGCGACCAGCTTGTCTTCACAGGTGCAACGGTGACAGCGATCACGAATTATTTCTCTCTCGATCACCCTCTCGCGGAAATTTGCCGCTCGTTTCCACGCGATCCGGGCATGAACGCGGCGCGCGATTTTTGTCGCGGACTTCGCATTGTCCGCCAGCCGCGCTGGGAATGCCTGGCGACGTTCATCACTTCATCGATGAAACAGGTGGCGCATATTCGGCAGATTTCGCTCGTCCTGCGGAAGCGATATGGTGAGTCGCAGCAGATACTCGGGCACGAGATATTCACTTACCCGTCAGCAGAGCGAATCGCAGAACTGACGGAGCAGGAGTTGCGCGCGTGCGCGTTGGGTTATCGCGCGAAGAACCTGCTGGCGACCGCGCGCCTGATCGCAACCGGCGAGGCAAACCTCGAGGCTTGGAGCAAGTTGCCGGACGACACTTTGCGCACGCGCCTTTGCGACCTGCCGGGCGTGGGCCCCAAGGTGGCGAACTGCGTGATGCTTTTCGCCTACGAGCGGCTTCGCGCCTTTCCCATCGACGTCTGGATCGAGCGCGTGTTGAAGCATCAATATTTTCCTCGGAAACGAAAGGTCACAGCGCAACAGCTCCGCCAGTTCTGCGAAGGTTATTTCGGCGAGCACGGCGGGTATGCGCAGCAGTATCTTTTTCATTACGCCCGGAAGGGCGGCGCAACCCAAAACGCGAAAACCGGGCAGGTTGTTAGGCCGGGCGATGTGCGATATGATTTGCGGTGAAACGCCCGCCCCAGGCGTTGCCCCGAAATGAGCGAAGAAAAGAAACAAAGCCGTAAGCTCGGGCTCGCGATCCTGATCTCGCTTTTCCTCCACCTCGCGATCGGATTTTCCCTCGCGGCGTTTGGCAACGTTCCGACGCCGGCGATTCCTCCGGAGGAAGCGCCGTCGCAATTGACGATCATGGATCTATCCGCGGCCCCAGCGCCGGAGAAGAATCCGCAGTTCGTCGAGACCGAGAAATCCAAGGAGTCCGCAGAGAAACCGAAGGAGCAGACCTTCGAATCGAATGCGAACTCCCTGGCGGCCAGTGAGAAGGCCCCGAGCGGCGATCTGCCGTTGCCGAGCCAGGATGGGAAAGATCTGCCGACGCGCGATCTCCAAACGCACGATTTCTCGCTGCAGACGCAGGGTTCACAACCGCAGCCGCAACAACCCGAACAGCCAGAATCCAAACCGGCCGATAAACCGCCGCCCAAAGCATCACCCGCCGAGACTCCGAAATTAACGCCGAGTCCGGCACCGACCGCGACCGTGGAGCCGGAACAGCTTGCGATGCTGACCTCGACGCCGCCGCCGCCGATCAAAGGTCCGGACGAAACCGAGCCGTCGCCTTCGCCGGAACTCGCGCCCTCCCTCGCGCCCGTCGCACCGCGCCCAAAGCCCGAAGCGCCGAGCTCCAGTTATCAACCGCAAAAACAACAGACGCGCATTGCGGGCAGCATTTCGAATCACGGGCCATCGTCGGTCAACGCGGTCGGGACGCCGCTCGGCCTTTATCAAAAGAGAATGTATGACGCGGTTGGGGCGCGCTGGTATCAGCACACCCATGAACGCCAGGACCTGATCAGCATCGGGACGACGCGGTTGACGTTCACAATCGATCGCTCGGGAAAAGTGAACAATCTCAAGGTGCTCGAGAACACGGCCAACGAGGCGTTCGCGATCGTCTGTCTGCAATCGGTGCAGGAGCTGAAGCTGCCGCCGATTCCCGAAGACGTGGCGAGCACCCTCCCCTCGGAAGGTTTGCAGCAGGAGTTGACGTTTATCTTATACGCGAACTAATGATTGCGCGGTTCGCGGGCTCCAAATGAACGAAATACTCCATACGATGATGACTTTCATGAACAAGGGCGGCCCGTTCATGTGGCCGCTCCTGCTCTGCTCGATCGTGACGGTGGCGACGATCGTCCTGGCGTCAATGACTCTGCGCGAGCGCAAGGTGCTCCCGCTGGTGATCGAGAGCGAGATCGAGCGGCTGACGCCGGGTGGCAGCGCGGAACGATTGCTGCGCATCGTGAACGACGACAGCTCTTCGCTCGCGGGCGTGGTGCGGACGGCGTTGCAGCACCTGCGCTGGCCCCGTTCCGAGAACATCGAATCGGTGCAAACGCGGGCGCGCCGCGAACTGGTCCGGCTGGAGCGCGGGTTGATCGTGCTCGAAGTGGTGACCGGCATTGCGCCGTTGATCGGGTTGATCGGGACCGTCTCGGGCCTCGTCCACGTTTTCTCCGGCCTCGGGCTGAGTACCGGCGCGTCGGACACGAAAGCTGTCGCGCTCGGAATTTCCGAGGCGCTCAACTGCACGATCTTCGGTTTGTCGATCGCGGTGCCGGCACTGATTGCTTTCAGCTACTTCTCGAAAAAAGTGGAGGTCATGTCGGTGGAAATGGAGTCGCTCGTCTCTGATCTCATCGCGAAATGTTATTACGGCCGCCCCCAGAGCGGCGAACCGCTGCCGCCCTCGCGAACGACTGCGCCGGCACCAGCCCGCGCGCCGGTCGGGTAAGCGGCACTTTCTTTCATGAAAATCGCAGTCCGGAAACGGCGCGCTCCCTCCATCATCATCGTGTCGCTCGTCGATATCCTGACGATCCTGCTCATCTTTTTCGTCGTCTCGACCACGTTCAAACGCGACCAGCCCGAAGTGCAAATCAATCTGCCGGACTCGAAGACATCGACGAAGACTTCCTCTGAGCAGGAGCACGCGGTCGTGAGCGTGAGCGAGAGCGACGAGGTGCGGCTGGATGGGAAGATCATTGGGGTGGATGAACT
>JALYIN010000453.1 GCA_030775765.1 Verrucomicrobiota bacterium | reverse complement strand
TGGGACGCCTACACCGACAAGTGGGGCGATTCCGCGCGCGAATTCGGCATGCCGATGATCGTGGTTTTCGGAGTGGAGATGAACGGCGACTGGTTCCCCTGGTCCGGCTGGTATTACGGCGGAGAAGAATGGGTGGGCGACACGCCGGATGTGTGGGAAGGGCCGGAACATTTCAAGAATGCATATCGCCATGTGGTCGATCGCGTGCGCGCGCGTGGCGCCGGGAACGTGAAGTGGATGTTTCACACGAACAACTACTCCTATCCGCTTGATACCTGGAACTTTGCGCCGGCGTATTACCCTGGGTCCGATTACGTCGACTGGCTCGGCATGAGCGTTTATGGGCAGCAGTTCAAAGACGAACCCAACCCTGATATCCCTTCGCTCGTGGATTGGCCTTACAAGGAATTATGCGGACTGGATCCGGACAAACCGGTGATGATTGCAGAGTGGGCCACGGGCGATTTTCCGTTTTCGGCCGAGGAGAAGGGAATGCTCAAGCCGGCGTGGATCAAACAGGCGCTCGATTTGTTTCGAACTCGTTATCCGCGCGTCAAAGCCGCGGTTTACTGGCACGAGCGCTGGCAGAATCCCGACCAGACTTACAGCAATCTGCGGGTGAATTCGTCAGTGGAATCACTCAACGCCTATCGCATCGGCGTGGCGCATCCGGATTGGCATGGAGAGTTGATTCTCCGGGCGGTGGAAAAGAACAAGTAACAGGTTCCCTTTCCTGCTCCTGATCATGATCCTACTCATGATCCTGTGTGCGACGCTCAAGTAAAGATCAGGAGCACGATCATGATCAGGAGCGGGAATGAGAACACCTACTCCGAGCGCAACGCGACCATTGGGTCGACGCGGCTGGCACGCAGAGCGGGAATCCAACATGCGAGCAAAGCGACTGCCGCGAGCAGCAACGTCACTCCGAGAAACGTCGTGGGATCCATCGCGTCGACTCCGTAAAGCACGCTCTTGAGGAACCGCGTCGCAAGAACGGCGATGCCGAGCCCGATGACCGACCCAATCATCGCCAGCGTCATGCCCTGCCGTAAGATCAGGCGTCGCACGTTGGAGGTCCGCGCGCCGAGCGCCATCCGTAATCCGATCTCGCGGGTGCGGCCCGCCACCACATAAGACATGACGCCGTAGATGCCGACGGCGGCCAGCACCAGCGCCAGCACTCCGAAACTCCCCAGCACGCCTACCGCCATCCGAGCGGGAAAGAGCGGAATCTTCATGTGCTCCGTCAGCGTCTTCACGCCGTAGAGCGGCAACGTCGGGTCGAGGCTGCGCATCTCGCGCTGCATCGCGGCCAGCACCGCGCGGGAATCGCCGTGTGTCCGCACGACGAGGGCAACCGACGTGTTGTAGTCCCGCAACTGGGGCCGGAAGAGGGCGGGCTTTTGTTCTTCCCCGAGGCTGTTGTATTTCCCGTCGCCGCACACGCCGATGATTTCCCAAAAGGGTTTGTCCGGGCGGTTGAAATTGAAGCGTTTGCCGATCGCTTCCTGTCCCGGGAAAAATTTCCGGGCGAAAGTTTCATTCACGATCGCAACCCGGTTCTCGGGCTTCTCTTCCTGTTCGGTGAAGTCGCGTCCGCGTAACGCGATTCCCATCGCCCGAAAATAATCAGGGCTGACCGAGGTCGGAATGGCGAGCGGGAGTTGGCTGCTGCTGGCGGGCGGTTGGCCCTCGAGATAAATCGTCGTGTCGCTGTAATTGAGGGAGAGCGGAATGCTGTCGGTCAAGGCGGCGGCTTCGATCCCGGGTAGCGCTCTGATTCGTTCGAGCACCTGCTTTTGGAACGCGCGTCCCTTGGGTTCGTCGTAACCCTGCAAGCCGACATCGAAGGAAAGCGTGACCGCATTTTCCGGATCGAAGCCGGGCCGCATGCGCTGCGCTTCCTGCAAACTGCGGACGATGAGTCCGGCGCTGATCAGCAGGACGAGCGAGAGTGAGACCTGCGCGATGACGAGACTGTTGCGCAGGCGGGACCGGCGGAAGCCGGCTAGCGACGATTCATCTTTCAACGCCGGCACGAGCGCGGGCTTGGAAGATTGCAGCGCGGGGATCAGGCTAAAGACAAGGCCCGTCAAAACCGAAAGAGCGAGCGTGAAAGAAATGACGCGCCAGTCGATTCGGAGATCGAAGACCAGAGCCACATCGATGGGAAGGCTCACTCCGCGCACGAGTTGATTGATCCACGCGGCCACGAGCACGCCGAAGATCCCGCCGGCGAGCGAGAGCATCACGCTTTCCGTCATTAGTTGCCGGATGAGCCGCGCCCGGCTGGCGCCCACGGCGAGGCGGATCGCGATTTCTTTCCGTCGCTCGGTCGCGCGGGCGAGGAGGAGATTCGCCAGGTTAACGCAAGCCAGGAGCAGGACCAGGGCGCCGACGCCGCTCAGCACTGCGCTGAAGGCGAGAACGGAATTGCGGATGTCGGGGATGAACAAACCAGGCGGGATCAGTTCGATTCCACGGCCCGCATTCTCGGCCGGATATTCTTTCGCCATCTCGAGGGTAACGGCTTTGAGCGACGCTTCGGCTTGCGCTCTGGTCACCCCCGGTTTGAGCCGGCCCACCACGAACATATTGTCGCTGTCGCGGTTCTCCAGCCAGGTGCTGCCCGGTTCGATCACCGGGCCCATCATCACGGGGACCCACATCTCGGGAGCATAGGCAACCTCGGTGCCGATGAATCCTTTCGCTGCCACTCCCACCACGGTGAACGCGACGTTGTTAAACGAAATCGTGCGTCCCACGATGGCAGGATCGGAAGCGAACCGTTTTTGCCAGCAAGCGTAACTCAGGACTGCGACTGGATGGGATTTCGGAGTTTGTTCCTCTTCCGGCAGGAATCCGCGGCCGAGCAGCGGCGGCACGCCCAAGACGTCGAAGTAATTTGAAGAAACCACTTCGCCCCAGACGCGTTCGTTGTTTCCGTTGTGACTCAGGCTCGCGACGATAAGCCGGTAGGCGATCAACCCGGAGAAGACCTGGTTGCGGTCCCGGTAATCCTTGTAATTCAGGTAGGACTGGATGGTGTAGTCGGCGCCGTTGTGGAGCGTCCCGTAAAGTTCCTGGAGTTCGGAGGCATTGCGCACCGGGAGGGGACGGAACGCCACCGTGTCGACCAGGCTGAAGATCACGGCATTCGCGCCGATGCCGAGGGCCATCGAAATGATCGCGAGCAAAGTGAACCCAGGACGTTTCAGCAACTGGCGCGCGCCGTAGCGAAGATCCTGGAAAAGCGTCTGCATGTTCGCGGTGTCCCCAGTGAGATGCAGATCACGCGCGATTTGGATTCAGAAAAATCGGAGCCCGGCCTGCCGAGGGCAAGACGCCGGGGCTACGGTTTCGGCAGCGGCAACAGCTGTTGCCAATCGAGCGCGAGCTTCCACGTGCCGCTTGCGTCGGTCTGCCATACCTGGACAAAATGCCCGGCTCTCCCTGGTTGCGTCCGAGTGTCGGAACAACTGCCGTAGCTATAGGCGAGATCGCCGCTGCTACTCAGATCGCTCTGCATGACTTCCATGGCGAGACCGGCCTGCTCCGAGCCGAGCAGTTCTATCCCGGCCTTTTTTCCGACGGTCGGAAACGAGCCGTCGCGATAAAGTCGGACTTGATCGCTGCCGAACTGTTGGAACGCTTTAGTGAAATCGAGTTTCGCGGTGGCGATAAACGCGCCTTGAGTTTGCTGCAATGATTCCAGTGTGCCCTGTCCACGAATCGTCGGTGTCACCAATTTCAGAGCAGGTTTGACGTCCGACCTGGTATTCTCGATCCCGCAATCGAGTGCGACTTTCCACGAACCGTCCTTCTGCTTTTTCCAGATCGAAACGAAATGTCCGAAGCCGGTGAAGTTCGGGTCGCTTTTTTTGCCGCGCCACTTTGCGGGGCCGGTGTCGTATCCGAAATCCGCGCTGCGGGCGATTGCGGCGAAGGTTGGTTCCCAGACGAGGTCGAGCCCGCTTTCCGGCCGTTTACTCCAGGCTTCCTGGCCATTCACGGGGCCGGGCCGGAAAACGATCCCGTCCGGTGCGAGGAACTCGAGGAAGGCCGCACGAGTTCCTTTTTCCTGGCCGGTTTCGTAGAACTTCTTTTCCGCGTTCGTCATGGCGCGGACGGCTTCTTCCAGGGTTTCGGCGCGCAGCGGAAGGATGGTGAGGCCAAGGCCTGCTCCAAGCCACCACAAACTTCGTCGCATGCGGTGGATTGTGGCGACCCTTTCGCTGCTGCCAAGGATCAAATGTGAAGGCTTTTCTTTTTCGCGCGTTGGAATAGAACGCCTGCATGGATTTGGCAGAGGCAGGAGCGTGGCTGGAATCGACCGGGATGGAAAAGATCCCCCTGCGCGGGAATTGCTCGTTAGGTCGTTCCCCCAAGAGCGCCGTGGTCCTGGAATCGCCGAAGGCTTCCCGTCGCCATGCCATCATCAATCTTCAGAACGTCGGCGAGTTCTGGCTCATCGATCTCGGCAGCAGTAACGGGACCTTCCTCAACAAGCGCCGCGTCCATCAACCGGTCCGCCTTTGCGACATGGACCAGATCACAGTGGGCGACGTGCCGTTTACGTTTCGCCAGCCGGAAGAAGTGACCAACGAGATGAGGACCACGATCGCGCAGCAAACCATTCGCGAGACGGCGAACATTCCGGTGTGGCTGCTCGTCGCGGACATCGAGAATTTTACGCCGCTCAGCCGGAGCATGGTGAGCGACAAGCTGGCGTTGCTCGTCGGCAGCTGGGTCGCCGCCTGCAAGACAATCGTAGAGGAGCATCATGGAGAGATTGACAAGTATCTCGGCGACGGATTTCTCGCCTACTGGCATGACGACGAGAAAAGCGTGGAGAATGTCGCCGCGGGTCTAACGAAGCTGAAACAGCTGCAAAAGATCGAACCACGCTTCCGGCTCGTGTTGCATTACGGCCTGGTCTCGAGCGGCGGCTTGCGCTCGATGGGTGAGGAGAGTCTTATTGGAAAGGAAGTGATCTTTGTCTTTCGAATGGAGAAGCTGGCCGGCTCGTTAGGTATTCATCTCATGGCCAGTGCCCCCGCGCAGATGAAACTGGGTCCTGCCGTTCCATCTCAGCCGGCCGGCAGCCACCAGCTCAAAGGGTTCGATGGCAGCTTCGAATTCTTTAAGTGCTGATCGGGACGGCAGGGCGTCTCGAAGAACCTACTTCGCGCGGTGAAAGACCAGGCCGTTTGGATCGTTGATCCGAGTCAACTGGTCGCCGTTCACTTTGTAGACCGAGGTTTCCGCCATCGGCGAGCCGAACCCCTCGACGACTGGATTAGGAACGGTCTTGGGCGACCAGTCGCTCAGCTGGCCCGGGCTCCATTGAATGGTGATGCTCGTTCCTTGTTCGGTGCAATCGAGCGAGTTGTAGGTCCAGCGGCGTTGCAGCTCATAGATCGAGCTGTAGAACGGTTTGTCGGGCGTGGAAGTGTTCGTGGCGTCCAGCGTTTTGGTCGCTTTGCCATCCTTGATGACGAGCGTGAACGTGCGGCTGATCGTTTGCTGGTTGTCCGGATTAGTCTTGGCCTGAGTCGCCAGCCACGTGCCATCGAACAACTTCTTTGATTGGCGCGGGACATTGGACTGTTGCCTGGGTTGCTGCTGGCGGCGCGGCTGTGATTGCGGCTGGCGCTGGGAATTGCGCGCGGCCTGGTCGATGAAGGCGCGGACAACGGAATCGATCTGGGCCGGCGACGTGATCGCGGTCGCAAGAAGGAAGGCGGCGGGCAGGAGATACTTGGTAGGTCTCATTTCGTTTGGTTAACCTCCAGTGAAGTCATTCAGTGGAACAACAGGTTGCGCGCCCGGCGCATTCTGGGTGTGAGGCGGATTGTTAGGCACGCTCGGCGGAATGTTCGGCGCGACCGAGGGCTGCGGCCGAGTGATGTTCTTGAAGGGGTTCACGTCTTTCGCCTTGTCGGCCATGCTGCTGTTCTGATCTACGCTGGACGCGGGCGGTGCGACGATCTGCGGTGGAGCCATCGAAGACTTTTGCGTCGCGACCGGTTTTGTGGCCGGCTTGTGAGACACGAAATACCAAAGGCCGATCGCGCCCAGGAAAAACAGGAACAATGCGGCCGCGCCACCGATGATGAGGGCGATCTTGGCAGAGCTGGGCCCGGCTGGTTTCGGAATGGGCGGCATGGTTGCGGTCGCGGGCGATGTCGCTGGGGTCGGAACGCTTGCCATGGCAGTTGTTGGCGGCTGAAGAGCCCGCTCGGCCCGCACCGTTTTCGGCGAAGCGATCTCCAGGCGTTGCGCGATCTCCACGAAGGATTGCGGACGCCGTGCTGGATCTTTCGCCAGGCAGGCGGCAATCACTTTCTCCCAGGTTTCGTCCATCAACTCGCCCTCGATCTCCAGGTCTTTGCGCCGCGCCGCCATGGTTGGCGGAATTTTCTCCCGGATCTGGCGATCGACGTTCCCCGACGTAAACGGCGGCTTGCTCGTGATGAGCTCGTACATCGTCGCCCCGAACGAATAGACGTCATCGAGAGGGGTGCCGCGTTCGCCGTCGAGCTGTTGCGGGCTCATGAAAACCAGGGTGCCGCTGCGGCCGCGCTCCATCGTCAGCATGCTCACCGAATCGCTCAGGCTGCGTGAGATTCCGAAATCGGACACCTTCAGGTCGCCGCGCTGGTTCACCATCAGGTTGGCCGGTTTCAAATCGCGATGGATGATGCGGGCATGGTTATGCGCGTAATCGAGCGCGTCGCACAGCTGGCTCGTCCAGTCCACCAGCTCGTGCGGCTCAAAAACCTTGTGCGGCTTATCCGCGCGCAGATTCGAAAGCGTATCGCCGTCGACGTATTCCATGGAGATGCAGCCGGACTGGTCGCTGTGCACGAAGTCGTAAATGCGGACGATGTTCTTGTGGGTCAGGTCAAGGCTGCGCCGCGTCTCGCGCTTCATGTCCCCGAGGACAGCACGATCGTGCACGATCAACTCCGGCAGGAATTTCAGGGCGACGTTGCGTTCCAGCTCTTCATCGCGCGCCAGCCAGACGACCCCCATGCCGCCCCGACCCAGAGTCTTGATCAAGGTGTAGCGGTTAAAGACCTTCTGCCCGCCGCTGAAATCGCGCATCGTCGCGTCCAGGCCGGGAGCGGATGTGCCTCCACTCATGGCGCGATCCTAACGACCGGACGAAACTCGATAAAGCACAAAATCGGGCGCTGAGCCATGGACCTTGGACGGCTGGCGCGTGAAAGTTTGCCAGCCCAAGACAAAAGCGACCGCGCACGGCGTTTCCTAACGATGCGCAGACTTTTGAAACCGTTACTGGCGATCGCTACCATTTTCTCGTGGGCGGTCTGGCAAGCACCGCAACTTCACTCGGCCGATTCTGTGCCGAAATTGCCGCTGGAATCTCCGATGCAGGTCGGGGAGGGAATGCCAACGGTCGAGGTGATGGTAAACGGCCAGGGCCCGTTCGTGTTCGGGTTCGACACCGGTGCGCAAGCCGGGCCGCGGATCGATGCCTTACTGGTCGAGAAACTGAATCTGAAACCCACCGGTCAAGTCCAGGCAACAGATCCTTCGGGCCGGAACCCGCAAGCGAGCGCCACGGTGAAACTCGATTCGCTGTCGATCGGTGGCCTTCGCTTCACCGACGTCACCGCCGTTTCGCGGAATTACAAGAACTCGCCCGGCCCGTTGAAGGTGGACGGCATCCTCGGGCTGAATCTATTCGCAGAATATCTCGTGACCCTGGATTTTCCCGCGAAGAAGCTTCGCCTCGAGAAAGGCGAACTGCCCAGGGCCGATGGCGCTGAAGTCCTCGACTGCAAGAACGACGCCGGCATTACCCAGGTGGAGCTAAGTGTGGGCGACAAGAAGATCAAGGCCCACTTGGATACCGGGAACGCCATCGGGACCTTCGTCTTGCCCACAGCCTTCGTCGAAAAGCTCTCCCTGGCTGGCGAGCCGCGCGTAGTCGGCCGCGCCCGAAGCGCCAGCGGCGAGATGGAGATCAAGCAAGTCCAGTTGAAGGATGTGGTGAAGCTAGGCCGCCACGAATTCCCCGGCGCGACCGTGACCTATCCCGCGCTCGGCGACCTCGGCAACGTCGGCGTCAAAGTTCTCAGCGAATTCGTCATTACCTTTGATCAGCAACACCAGCGCGTTCGCCTGACGCGCTAGCCTCAAATATGGAGGGACCTGGCGTCCGAATTCGTTCCTCCTTCCGCCATCCCACCATGGCCTGTCTCCTGCTCCCTCGGGCGGTGTGCGAGTGCTCATTTTCGTTTGCCTCTTTTTCCTCTCCATTCGGGGTGCGGTGGCGGGAAGCGTTCCGCTCACGGCCAGGGAAGTCGGGCTCATGCTTCGCTCCGGATATTCCAGCGAGGCCGTCATGCGCGAGCTCGCCACCCGCCATTTGGCGGATGTTTTTGATTCAACCGTCGAAGAGCAGCTAAAGCGTGCGGGCGCCAATGAATCTTTGCTGAACGCGTTGCGAACCGGCTCCTACAAGGCCACCGCGTCGGAAATTTCAGCCGCGAAAGAGAAATTGGTCGCAACAACAAAACAAAAGCCGCCGGCGGAGCAAATGACGCAATCTCCGGACGCGCCGACCTCGGCCGCGAAGTTTAGCGGGGACGCCAGCACGGTCGCTCCCTCGCCGACGCCACCGGACGCCATGTTCAAGGTTCTTCAGGGCGACCTGGTCCACTTCGAGCGTAATGAATTGCGGAAGCTCGACGACAAAGCCATCGCGGAGAAGAAGCTTTACCTCTACTTTGTTTCCGCCAACTCGGCCGCAGCCGCGCGCAAATTCACGCCCGCGCTTGTCGCCTTTTACAACCGGGTCGCTCCGCTCCATCCGGAATTCGAAACCATCTTCTTCAGCCACGATTCCTCCCCCTACAACATGGAGAACTACATGCGGCAGGCGGAAATGCCCTGGCCGGCCGTGGTCTTCGAGAGAGTCGCCGTGAAATTGCCCGTGCAAAAAAACGTCATGGCCCTTCCCCTTCTGATTCTCGTTACCGGCGATGCCAAAATTCTCTACTCCTCTACCGGCGTTCAAAATGTCGATCCCCCAAAAGTCATCGCGGACCTGGACAAGATTCTCGCCACGAGCAGCGCCGACCCCAAGGCGCCGCCGCCGCTGACGCTTTCCAACCAGCGCGATTACTTCCGCACCCAGATCAAGTAGCGGATGTCGGCGGGTTCAGTTGCCCTCGGTGCAAGCCACGTAAACGGTGCTCTCTGACTCAGCCTCAGTCAGCGGATTGGGAAACCTGACGATATGCGCGCGGGCCGTCGCAAAGGCGCTGCCCAGCAGTTCCAGGAATTCCTCATCTGGCGGATCATCCGACCACAGCGCGAAGACTCCGCCCGGATGCAAATGTTCCGCCAGCGCCCGCAAACCATCCGCTTCATAGAACGCAGCGTTGCGCGGATGGAGCAATTCGCGCGGGGAATGATCAATATCGAGTAACACCGCGTGGAATTTCCGGCCAGGTTGTTCCGGATCGAAACCATCGGTTGATCGCGCCAGGGCGAAAAAATCGGCGTGCAAAATTCTTGCGCGCGGATCGCTCGTGAGTTTCCCGCCGAGCGGAACCAGGCCGCGTCGGTGCCATTCAATCACCGGGTCCAACGCATCGACCACGAATAGCGATGCAACCTCGCGATGCTGCAGCGCCGCCACTGCCGTATAGCCCAGTCCCAGCCCGCCCACGACAACATCCCACCTATCGCCTCCCAACTCGCCTAATCCCGAATGCGCCAGCGCCTCTTCCACTTCATGGAACAAACTCGACATTAAGAACTCGTCGCCCAGCTTCACCTCGAAAACGTCGATCCCGCCTAACGACAACATCCGCCTTCGCCGCAGGAGCAGCGCCCCCAGCGGCGTCTCCCGGTAATCC
>JALYIN010000452.1 GCA_030775765.1 Verrucomicrobiota bacterium | reverse complement strand
TTCTTCGATCGCCTGCTGGAGAAAATCTTCGGGGCTCAGACCAGACTTCTTAAAGACAGCGCCGTCGAGCACGACACCCACGCTCGTGCGCGTGGCCGATAATGGAATCACCCAGAACCAGCGGTCGAGCGCACGCACCATCCGCGTCAGCGTGCCATCGCGTCCCTCGGCCCGCGATATCCCATCGTAGTGGGCGAACACCGAAACTTTCTGGAGGTGCTCGTAGTTTTTCTTGAGCTTGAACTTCGCGCCGAGGATGGAGTTCCGGCCGCTCGCGTCGATCACATAGCGCGCGCGGACTTCTTCCGCCGCACCATTCGCCTTCCCGGAAATCGTGAGCGCGACCTGGTCATCGGAGAAATCGATCTGATCGACGCCGGTTTCTTCCCGGACTTCGGCTCCGCTCTCGGCGGCATGATCAAGGAGGACCTTGTCGAACTCTGCGCGCGTAACCTGGTAGGATCGGTCGATCTGGGAGCGGAAGCCGTCTTCGAAATAAAATTTCACGCCGTCGCCACCGCACGCCCCGTACATTTCGCCGCCGAATTTTTCCATGAATCCAGCGCCCGCGAATTTCTCGTGCAGCCCCAGACGCGTAAAAGCCTGCATGCTGAAGGGCAGAAGCGATTCGCCGATGTGGAAGCGGGGGAACTTGTCGCGCTCGAGCAGGACAACGCGACGCCCGGCCCGCGCGAGCAACGCAGCGGCAATACTGCCGGCCGGCCCGCCGCCGATAATCGCCACGTCATATATCTCGCTGCTCATTGGGTCACCAAGGTAGCAAAGGCTGCGGAAGTGACCAGTGACATGTCACCCGCCTTCGGCGCGCAGGCGAGCGACGAGTTGGCGGACGGGTCAGGGTAATGGGGGAATACGAAGCTGGTCTTGGAAGGATGGGTAATGGGCGCGGGGCATTTGGACGAGGAGCGGTTGGGCGGCCGGATCGAGCCACCGCAGCAGTTGGACAAGATCTGGCTCAGCCATCGCCGTGCAGCCGGCGGTGGGCGTAGAGGAATTTTTCCAGATGTGCACAAAGATGCACGAGCCCGCGCCCGGCGTTGCCGCGGCGTTGTGGGCGACGCAAATTCCCCATTTGTAGAGATCGTCGGCGCGCCGCATTTGTTCGAAGCTGCGCCAATCGACTCGAGCGACTTTCGAACGATCGACCAGCTGGTTGTAATAACGCGAGCGGGGATCATCGACTCCCTCGGTCATTTGGGTGAGAGGGACGTAGTGGAGCTTGATCCAACTCGCACTCGGCGCGGGAGCGTAACCGAACGCCGGGCCGAGGGGAAAAATTCCCGCTGGCACTTTGTTGTCGCCTTCGACCTTGCGCGGGCCGGCGCGTCTTTTCGCATCGACCAGTCCCAGGCCCCAGCCCAGCCCGCTCTTTCCCAGCACGACCGGAAGAGCGTGCCCCCGCATTTTCCAATCGCCGGTGCTGCTCGTGCGCGCGAAGGCGTGGAGAGTACCTGTAGTCGACCTCCAATCCGGCGCCAGGACCACAACGCATTGACGAGAATCTCGCAGCGGATCGGATGCGGCCGGTGCGGTCTTCGCGATCATCGACAGAAACAGCGCAATAAAAATGAGTCGCATGCGACCTATACGACATAGTGCATTATCCACCTCGCCGGAAAGGTCCAATTACTTGCCAGTGCCAGTGAACCGCACTAACAAGCCACTGCGATGAAAATCGTCGATCGTTACATCAGCCGGCAGCTCATCGTAAACCTGCTCTTCGCGATCGTCGTGCTCAGCTTCGTGCTCGTGATAGGCAACATCTTCCGCAAGCTCCTCCCGCTTTTAGTCAACCACGATCTGCCGGTAGAATACCTCGTCGGCTTCGTCGCCTACGTTCTGCCGTTTTCACTTATCTTCACGATCCCGTGGGGACTGCTTACCGCTGTGCTCCTCGTTTTCGGCCGGCTTTCGGCGGACAACGAGCTGACGGCGCTGCGATCAAACGGCGTTAGCATCGGGCGCATCTGCGTCCCGCTCGTGGTCATCGCACTCCTTTGCACGGCCGCCTCAGTCTGGCTCAACGTCCAGGTGGCGCCCGCCGCGCAGGAAGAAATGCGCAGCACCGTTTTTAATCTGGCCACCCGCAATCCCATGGCTCTGTTCGGGAGCGACCAGGTCATCGACCAATTTCCCGGCCGGAAAATCTACGTCGGCAAGAAGGAAGGGAACACGCTCGAGAACATTCTCGTGTTCGAGACCAACGACGAATTCATGCCAATGAAGGTGACCCATGCGCGCCTCGGCATGCTCGAGACCGATCTGCCGAACCGCCGCATCCTCATGCATCTTTACAATGCCCGCTATTCGCAGCGCGACGACGTCAATCCCTACGATCTCAGCCGAATGCGGGACGGCATCAACGTGGCGGAAGGGACGTTGCCGATCAGCCTGGAGGATCTTTATGAAAAGGAAAAACGTCGGGCCAGCCGCTCGATGCTTTCCCTTGAGCAGCTCCTCGAGCAACTCAAAGCCGACGACCCGAAAATGCGCAGCTCGAGCCGCACCGAGATCAACAAACGTTTCTCGTTCCCGATGGCCTGTCTCGTCTTCGCGTTGGTCGGCGTCCCGCTCGGCATCACTGCCCATCGCCGCGAAACGTCCTTCGGTTTCGGCGCAAGCCTCGTCATCGGGGTTTTCTATTTTCTCTTCATCATCGTGGCCGATACCCTGCGTGCCACTCCCAAGCTCCACCCCGAGCTTCTGGTCTGGCTGCCGAATATTCTTTTCCTCGGCCTGGGCTGGTGGCTCTTCCGGCGTTTGAGCCGGCAATGAGAAACGCGATCAGGTCCTACGGGATCGATTCCTTGCGCGGTAGCAGGCGCATCAGGAAGAGCATCGGCCAGCCGAGATACTTGCGGGCGCGTTCGAGCCGGTCGGCCAGTTTTTCATCCACAACGTGCTCGCTAAAATGATCAAAGGAAAACCCTGCGCGTATTGCGGCCATCACATAATTGCTCATCTCGTGCGGGTAACTCGCTGGCCAGATTTTCCGATCGGTT
>JALYIN010000451.1 GCA_030775765.1 Verrucomicrobiota bacterium | reverse complement strand
GCTCTCCAGCGCGCCCGCGTCGTCGGCAAGTTCGCTTTCGTCCAGGCCGTAGTGCAGGTAATCGGATTCCTCAGCGGCATTCTCCTGATCCGCTATCTCGATCAGCGTGAATACGCCTATTTCACGATTGCCAACACGATGCAGGGGACGTTAAACACCCTCGCCGACATCGGCATCAGCGTCGGGCTCGTTTCCATCGGCGGCCGCGTTTGGCAGGACCGAAGCCGTTTCGGTCAGCTTGTGAAGACGGCTAGCCACCTGCGCCGCAAACTGGGGGCCATCGCCGCTATCGTCATTACGCCGATTCTTTTTTTCATGCTGGTGAAGAACGGCGCGCTGCTCCCTTACACCCTTGTCCTGATCGCGCTCGTGCTCGCCGGGTTGGCCGTGCAACTTTCCCTCGGTGTCCTCGGCGTGGTTCCTCGGCTGCTCTCGGACATTGGGCGGATTCAAACCATCGACCTGGTGGGCGCCGTAGCGCGCCTGTTGGTTTTGGTGGCCCTGATGTTTCTGTTTCTGAATTCCGCCATGGCGGTGGCCGTCGGTTCCGCCACCTTGCTGCTGCAATATTGGATGCTGCGCCATTATTGCGCCCGGATGATCGATCTCGATGCGCCCGAGAACGAAGAGGATCGCGCCGCCATGCAGCGTTTTATTCGCGCTCTGGCGGCGAATGCTGTCTTCTTCTGCTTCCAAGGCCAGATCACAATTTTTCTGATTGGCTTTTTCGGGCGCGGCGTCACCTCTGTCGCCGAAGTCGGCGCCCTCGGCCGCCTCGGAATGATTTTTGCCGTGCTTACGCACCTGCTCACCAACATTTTCGCGCCGGCTTTTGCACGCTGCCAGGATCCGAAACGCTTGCGTTGGCAATACGCGGTCATTGTCGGCGGCGTCACCGCCTTCAGTGTGGTGCTCATTTCCGCGGCTGCCCTATTTCCGGGCGCGTTTCTTTTCGTCCTCGGCGCCAAGTATGCGCATCTCGAGCGGGAACTGGTGTTGATGGTGGGCGGCGCGGTCGTGGGCGCGTTGACCGGCACGTTCTGGACGTTGAACGCATCGAAAGCGTGGATCACCGGTTCCTGGCTCTACATTCCCCTCACGCTCGCAACCCAGGTCGCCCTCATCCCGAGCACCGATTTCTCCAGCGTTCGCAGCGTTCTCCTCTTCAACCTGCTTTCTGCCCTGCCGAATCTGTTGCTCAATTTCGCGCTGAGCATCCGCGGATTCCGTTCCCAATCTCTGGCCGCTCCATGAGCAAGCTGCCGAACTTCGCCTATCACTTTGCGCTTCGGCTCGGCAATACGTTGCGGGGTTTGTATCGCGCTTTCCTGCCGATCGTCGTTTGTTTCAGGCCGAACCCGCCGCGGTCATTTCCCTTCGAGGTCTTTGCTTACTCGAACGACCGGATGTTGCCCGAACAGGTGGCGTCGATCCGATCGTTCCTGCGGCATGTTGGACGACCGAAGAGTTTCACGGTTGTCTCGGATGGTTCGCATTCGGATCGCAGCATCCGGCTGCTGAAAAGTGTGGATCGCAGCGTTTCGGTCGAAGCGGCAAAGCCAGCGGCCCCTGGGTTTCCCCCGAAATTGGAGAGCTACCTCAACAGCCATCCCACCGGCAAACAACTCGCCTTGATCATGTCGTTGCCCCGGAACGGTCCAGCCCTCTACGTCGATGCCGACGTCCGTTTTTTTCCGGCCGCCTCCGATCTCCTTGCGTACGGCGAAGCCAAAAAAGGCCTTCCCGCTTATTATCTGGCCGACTGCCAGTTTGCGGGTGATCGCCGGCTCCTGCGCGATGCGATGGAAGAAAACCAACCGGTCAACACGGGCGTTTTGTTTCTCTTCAGAAAACTGGACTGGTCGCTGAGCATGACCCGGTTCCTTGAACTGGAAGAAGAGCCGATTTTTTTTACCAACCAAACCATGACGCATCTCACCATGCGCCAAAACGGTGGCCGTCCGTTTGATCCGGCGAAATATGTTCTGCAATTGGACGACCAGTTTGTGTTTGCCGACCATTATGCCGGTGCGCACCTGGCCTTGCGCCATTACGTGAATCCGGTGCGGCATAAATTTTGGACGAGCCTCTCGCGTTAAGGCTGTCATGAATTCCGAACGACCACTCCGCATTCTGGCTGTCGTGAATTTGCCTTGGGATCGGAAGCTGGGCGCGCCGCGAGTCTGGCTCGAACTCGCCGAACAATGGCGGGCGGCGGGTCATGCCGTCGATAAGTATTGTTTAACAGACGCCTTCCCGACTCCCAGCACCTTGAGCGCGGTCGGGGTCGTCCGCCAGGTTCTCTTCGCCTACCGGGCGGCGCGTTTCATTCGGAAGAATGCCGCGAGCTACGATGTCATCGACAGTTTGCTCGGCACTTTGCCCTTCTCGAAGAAGCATTTGCACTTCGATGGTTTGCTTGTGGCCCGGTCGGTTGGGTTCTATCGGCTCTACGAGAAATTCGATCTCCTGGCGCAAAGCCGGTGGCCGGAGTTGTCCCTGGGAAAGTTAGTCGGGCGCGTATTTCATCGTCGGGTTAAGAGGCGCGCGCACCAGGCCGCGGAACAATCCGTTCGTCACGCGGATTTGCTCAATCTCGCGAATGAAGACGAACTGAAGTCTCTGCGCGCCGCGGTCAAGTCGACGAAGCCCGCACTCGTGCTGCCTTATGGGCTGACGCCGCAGAGACGCCAGGCGTTGGCGGACGCCGCCCTTCCGGTCGAAGCGCGGTTCGCCAGGAAGAAGATCAGTTTCATCGGCATGTGGACGGTTCGAAAAGGCGCGAAGGATTGGGCCGAACTCCTTCGCCTGATTCGAAGCAAAGTCCCAGGCGCCACTTTTCTCTTTCTCGGGACCATGACGGATGACGAAAAAGTTCTGGAAGAACTGGGGCTGACCGGTCCGTGCGATTTCGTGGAACTGGTTCGCGAGTATGAGCCGGAGGCGTTGCCCGGGCTCCTGCACGATTCGACCCTAGGCGTCTTTCCCAGTTACGTGGAAGGGTTTGGCCTGGCCGTTTTGGAGCAATTGGCGGCTGGAATTCCGACCGTTGCCTATGACGTTCCTGGGCCGCGCCACATCCTGGCGCCGATCGCTTCGACCGCGTTGGCGCCTTTCGGAGACACCGCCGGATTAGCGGCGCGCGCGATCGATCTTCTGCAGGCCGATCTGCCATCCTACACCAGGCTCCGGGAAGAAAGCCAGGCCATCTCGAGGCGCTACTCCTGGGCGGAGATCGCAGATCAAACCATCCGTGCCTATCGTCAGGCCCTGGGGAACAAGTTGGGCGCGGTCGCCTTCACCCACCCCTTTGGTTTGCAATCGCCTACCGGCGGCTCCCGCATCATGCGCGCTCTCTTGCACAACGCGCCGGAGCGGTTCGTCAGCATCTGCACTTCTTCGGACGCTCCCCCTGAGACAAACCTTGGCCAGGAAGTGCACGTGCCCTTGCGGCCGGATTTTGGCCGAATCGAAAGGACTCGCTTCGCTCGATTGCCCGCCGCGCTCGCGCCTCTGTTTGCCCGGCGTTTCGCCCGCAGGCTTGAGCAAGTTTGCCGGGAATGTCGAGCCCGGGCGATTCACTCGATTGCGCACGGTGGCATGGATTTTTATTCCGCCTTCCTCGTGGCGAAGAAACTTGGCATCCCATTTTTTCTTCAGGTGCACGACGATTTCATCTTCAGTGCCAGAAGAATTCCCAGCGAAAAAGCCGCTCACGCTGCGCTTGGTGACGCCTGGCGGAGCGCAGCCGCCCGTTTCGTGATTTCCCGGCAACTGGGTGCGGAGTATTGCCGCCGGTATGGGGACAGGGATTACCTGGTTATCACTGATGGCGCGGAGCGGATCGCTGAAGCGCCCAGGCAACGGGGCGGCCAGAACCTGCAGGTCTACTTCATGGGATTGTTTCATCTCGACTACGAACCGAACTTGAGGGCTCTCCTCGCTGCCCTGGCGCAGCTCCAGGACGAACGCGTCGGGGGAAAAGTTTCCGTGGTGCTTCGCTGCGGTGGAGTTCGGCCGCGTTTGATCAAGAGCTACGAGAAGTTTGTCCGGATCCTGCCATTCGCTTCCGAAACCGAAGTCCAATCTGATATGAAAGAGGCCGACCTGCTCTATTTGCCACTGCCATTTGAAAAACAGTATGAGCTTTTTGTTCGCTTCAGTTTGTCCACCAAGATGGTGACCTACGTCGCGAGTGGGATCCCCATTTTGTATCACGGACCGTCCGACTCCGCCGTTCACGATCTGCTGAAATCGAACGATGCGGCCTTACTCTGCACCGATCCGTCGCCGGATGTTCTCGCGGAAATGCTGCGCGTTTATGTAAATGACAAAGACATGGGAACGAATTCGGCCCGCAACGCCCTGGAACTGGCGCGGCGCAATTTTAACCTCTCCCAAATTCGTGAAAAATTCTGGGACGCGATCGATCCCGCGCTGGACCGCTGATGGCTAATCCTCTTCTCCGCCGCCTTTGGTTCGATGGAATTCTTTTCCTTTGTAATCACGTGGTCGGGCATTTTCCAAGTCACGCCGTGCGTCGCGGGTTTTACCACGCCGTGATGCGCTTCGATATCGGGAAGCGCGCCTTTATTTTCATGGGCGCGCAGTTCGACACGAGAGACCACTTCAAACTAGGAGACAATTCCACCATCAATCCGGGTTGCCGCCTCGATAACCGCGGCGGCTTGGAAATCGGAAGCAATGTTTCCATCTCCGCGGATGTCTGCATCCTTACGGCCGATCACGATCCGCATAGTGCGAGTTTCGCCGGCCGAACGCGGCCGGTCCGGATCGGAGACTACGTTTTCGTCGGGACGAGGGCGATGATCCTGCCCGGCGTCACCATTGGACGAGGCGGCGTGGTCGCGGCCGGCGCGGTCGTAACCAGGGACGTCGCCGAAGGCAGCATCGTGGCCGGTTCTCCGGCCAGGGAAATCGGAACCCGCCCCGCCGATCTCGCCTATCAGGTGGGTTACTACCGTTTCTTTGCCTGACTCCTGAAAACAATTCTTCAAATCGTGCCGAGGACGCCGGGGTCTTTCGATGGAGTAGGCGACTACGCGTTGGCGGCTGCACGGAAATTGCGTCACCTCTTCGGTTACGAAACAATTTTTGCCGCCCACGATTCGTCCGGCGCGGCGAACGTAGACGGATTCGAAGTTCGGCCCTTCCAAGTCCAGGAAGTGAGTCAACTATCCGGCGCGGAATTCGGTCACGTTATTTTGCACTACGTGAACTACGGCTATCAGGCGCGCGGAATCCCCTTCGCCCTGGTCCCGATTGTTCGGGAGCTCCGTCACCATTGCCACGGCCGCTTCCTTACCATTTTCCACGAGCTCTATGCCTCGGGCCCTCCCTGGAAGAGTTCGTTTTGGTTGCAGCCGTTCCAGAAGCGAATCGCAAAAACACTCACGCAACTCTCCAGCGTTTGCCTTGTAAGCAGCGAATCGATGTGGCGACAGCTCGGAAGCCTCGCCTCCGGCGCAGAAGCAATCGTCAATCCGGTCCTCTCGAACTTCGGCGAGCCCAACCTTTCGTCGGACCAATTCGGGCGGCGCGATCCCCATCGTTGGACGATCTGCGGCGGCACGGCGCTGATCGAGAGATCGCTGGAATCGTTTCGCATGATCATTGATCGGATCCCGGAGGAAATTTCGCCGCGGCAACTGTCCGTTCTAGGCGGCAATGATAGTTCCATGGTTCGCGCGCTCCTCCCCCATCTTGGAATCCAAACGGATTACCGGCCGCGCCTTACTCCCGCGGATGCCTCCGGGGTTCTTTCCGCATCCTCTTTTGTCTGGTTGGATTACTTCACTCGGCCAGGCGTACCGGGAGATGTTCTTCTTAAATCGACGGCTTTCGCCGCGGCCTGCGCGCATGGCGCCATTCCAGTTTTCCCTCATCAGTCTTCCGTGATTTCGGTTGAGACGGACCCATTGCCGGGCCCTTTTTTTATCGGGCCGGCTCATGCCGAGCTCCCGGCTGCTGACGATCGCGCGCAAATTGCGGCCGGGTTTTACGATTGGTATCAACGTCACGCCTCCTCCAACCATTTGGCGCATGGAATTGGGCGCGCCTTGCAGTTAAGTCAGGGGAGATGATCAAAACCGAACCGGTCCTGGCCTGTGCGGTCTGCGGCGTCCAGGGTGAACTTCGGTTACGGGATTGCTTCGATCATCTCACCGGAATTTCGGGCACATGGAAATTTTATGCGTGTCCGGTTTGCCATTCGCTCTGGCTGAATCCGTGTCCGATCGAAGCGGATATCCCGATCCTTTATCCGAAGAATTACGGCCTTACGCGAACACTCTCTCCCGCCACTTCAGGTTTTCCCTTGGGGTTTAGCGGCTCTGCGAAATTGGCAATCCTCCAGCAATCCTACGGCTACGCTTCGCTCGAAGGAAAAGCGGACAACCAGCTCGGAGTCATGCTGGGACGATTTCTGGGCTTCCTCTTCCGGGGCAAAGCAGGTCACTCCGTCCAATTTCTCAGCTACCGTTCCTCCGGAAAGTTGCTCGATGTGGGCTGCGGCAACGGAGACTTTATGCTCTGGATGCAACAAATCGGCTGGCAGGTGGAAGGAATCGAACTCGATCCGCTCGCGGCGAAGATCGCGATCGAGCGCGGCTTACGGGTCAACATCGCAAAGATTGAAGAGGTCGATTTTCCCCCGGCGAGTTTCGATGCCATCACGCTGTCGCATGTGGCCGAGCATTTTCCCAATCCGGCCCGGATTTTTGAAAAGCTCGCGCCCTTTTTAAAACCGGACGGCGTCCTGGTCAGCGTCTCGCCAAATCCGGGATCGATCCTGCGCCGGATCTTTGGCAACAAATGGTACGCGCTCGATCCGCCGCGGCATCTTTTCATTCCCAGCGCGCGCGCTTACCGGCGCATGCGCGAATCGGTGGGCCTCCGGGCCAGAACATGGACCTCGATGCGGCTGTTTCACTGGGTCTTCCAGGAAAGTGGAAACATTGCCCGAAAGCGAAAGCTGGGCACGATAAGCAATTCCATCTGGTCCAAATTCATGACCACCTTTTTGGCCGCACTGTTTTCCTGCTGGCCAGGTCTGGGCGAGGAAGTCGTCTGTTATGCAACGAAACGCTGAACGGGAATCGTGAACCCAGAAAACGCGCCGGTCAGTTTGTTTGTGGTGCACTGGAATCAGCCAGCGGAATGCCTTGCCACCATGGAAGCGCTCGGCGCCCAGAACATTCCTTTGGACCCAATCGTGATTGATAACGATTCGAAACCGCACGCGCGTGAAATTCTGGAGACCCGTCTGGGTCCCGAGGTGGAATTGGTCCGGCTGGACAAAAATAGAGGTTGGGGCGGAGCCTTGAATATCGCGCTGAAGAACTGGCTGGAGCGGCGCCCAAATCGATTTTGCATCATTAGTGCGCACGATGCCGTTCCCGCCCCGGAGTGTTTGCGATTGCTTATTGAAGCGGCGGAGGCCGATCCGCGGGTCGGGATTGCCTGCCCGCAATATCACGATCCGTTGATCGCGCGGTTTTCACCGTTGCGCGGGGTTGTCCCTGAGCGTGTGCGTGCGCTTCCGCGCGGCGTCGCCCAGCCCGTCGATGCGGCGCACGGAACTTTGATGCTTTGCCGGCGCGAATGTCTTCAGCAGATCGGTCTTTTCGACGAACGGTATTTCGCTTATGGCGACGAACACGAGCTCGGCATGCGGGCGCGGCGGAACGGATGGAAAGTCGTTATGATCTGGGGCGCGATCGTGACCAACCCGGGCACGGCGACGGAGAGTCCGCTTCGCAGTTATTTGTTCGCGCGCAATTCTCTTTTGCTCGTGCGCGATTACGCCGGTTGGTGGAGCGCTTTGCTGCGGGCGATGATGATTTTGCTCAACACTTTGCGGCTCATGCTTCAATCGCCGGGCAGGAATTTCGCTTTCTCAGCGCGGGCGCGATTTTGGGCCGTGCGCGATTACTTTGCCGGTCGCTGGGGCAAGCCGGGCTTCGCCGAATGAGATGAACATCCTGATCTCATCGCATGCTTTTGCTCCGAGTTTAGGCGGAATAGAAACCGTGGGCGCTCTGTTGGCCGAAGAGTTCGTCAAAATGGGGGACTCTGTCGTCGTGATCACTCAAACGGTCGATGGACCCAATCTAACGCAATCCGCGATCCCAGTTGTGCGCGCGCCTTCGCCTGGCCGGCTCCGTCGTCTTACAAAATGGTGCGACGTTTTCTGGCATAACAATCTGAGCCTTCGCACCGTGTGGCCGGCGTTGCTTCCCAGGAAACCACTCGTCATCACCCACCAAGGTTCTTATTCCCGGCGGCCGGTGGGATTGGACTTCGGTCTCAGGATCAAGCACGCGCTCGCTAACCGCGTCACTAGCGTTGCGATCAGCCGGTATGTGGCCTCTTTTTTCAAACCGGTTCCGGTTGTTATCTACAATCCTTACGACGCGGAAATCTTCCAGACGCAGGTATCGCCCACCGCGCGTACCAATGAGCTTCTGTTCCTGGGCCGGCTCGTTTCCGAAAAAGGCCTCGATACGCTTCTTGAAGC
>JALYIN010000450.1 GCA_030775765.1 Verrucomicrobiota bacterium | reverse complement strand
GCATGGCATCGCGCGCGTTCACGCCGAGGTTCAATACGACCTGCTCGAGCTGGCTCGGGTCGGCTTTCACACGTCCATTCTCGGCATCGGGGTGCGCTTGTAAGTCGAACCGCTCCCCGATGACTCGACGCAACAGTTTTTCCATCTCCAGGACGAGCGTGTTCAGGTCGATGACCTTTGGCTGGAGGATTTGTTTCCGGCTGAAGGCGAGCAGTTGACGGGTCAGCGCGGCCGCCTGCTCGCCGGCTTTGCGAATCAGTTCCGCATTCTGTTTCGCCAGCGAATTGCTGCTTGTCCTGGTAGCGATCAATTCCGCGTAGCCGATGATCGCCGTGAGCAGATTGTTGAAATCGTGCGCCACGCCTCCCGCGAGCCGGCCGACCGCTTCCATCTTTTGGGAATGGCGCAGCTCTTCCTCGCTCTTGCGCAATGCTTCCTCGGTCGCGCGGCGCTCTTCCATCTCGCGCACGAGATTGTCCCGCTGCTCGAAAAATTTCCGGGTCGTCCGCGCCATCTCGCCGAATTCGGATTGGTCGGAGCACAGGCGCTCGATCGGTTTAGGATCGCTCCGCTGCAACGTTGTCATAATCCGCCGGAGCGGATGGCTCACCCAACGAATCATGGAGAGGTGGATCAAGAACAACAGGACGAGGGCGAAAAGAAAAAGCAGAAGGATCAACCGTTCATTGAGTTTGCTCAGTTGCTCAATCGAGGGAATCTCGTAACGGACGATGAGATCGGCGAGCGCCGTTCCATTCCAACTGGGCAGAGTTCGCGAAAAAACGATCAACCCTTTTTCCGGGTCACTTCGGATTTTGCGCACGCGGTCGCTCGGCGGGACCAGGCTAATCTTTGTGCCGGAGAATGTCCCCATTTTTTCCAGCTCGTGCGCGTCCCAGAGCCGCCCGACAAAGAGAAACCCCTGAGCGGGAGTTTGACGATCGTGATCATGCGAGCCATGAACCGTGGCCCCACGAATTTCCATGATGTTGTCGCCATCCTTCATGAAAAAGTGGGCAAAATGCTCCTTGGCGAAAAGGGTTCCAAGAGCTTCGCGAGGAAGGGGCAGCGGAGCCGGTTTGCTGTCTGAGGCCTTCGCCGAATAGATCAAGGTTGCATCGGGACGATAAATCCAGGCGGCATGCGCTTTGTAACCGAGGAGGGTGGCCTCATTGATATTCTCCTCGAACCATGGCGTGTCGTTCTTTTGAATCGCCTGGACCATTTGGTCCCAGGTGGTGTCGTACTCGGCCAGAGTCTCAAGCGGTTCGCCATCCTGCTTCAAGAACTGGTCAAAGGCTTCATTGCGCTCACTAAACCGTTCCTCGGTGATGCGCCGGAAGTTTCGCTGATCGTAGGCACGAAACGCCCAGAGTCCGCCCATAAATATCGCCACGACGAGCAGGATCAGGAGCGTGATCTTGGTTTGGACTTTCATTTATCTCACAACATTACGTGGCCTCCCTTCGGAGCCGGCGACCTTCCGCCCAAGCTCGATTCAGACGGCTTCTCCATCTCTTTATTCGCGTACGCGTGCCTCCCGAATCGCAACTATTTTCAAATCGTCCCCTTGAGCCTCGATGGTCCACCAGTTCTTGGTCTTCCCGACGGCCCGGTTCTTGGTGCTCCGCGCCGCGTTCCGCATTTCAAAGGTAATGGTAAATTCCACCACGGTTTCGCCCTCCTTTCCCGCGGCAAAGAAATTCACTGGACCAGTGAGCATATACTTCCGTTCGGGCCAGCGTTTGACGTAATTGCCGGTGTCCTCCATGACGAACTGTTGCGGCACTGTGCCGTGGTCGAAATAGCGCACCGGGAAGGCATAGTATTTTAACTGCGCCGCCACGTTGTCGGTCTCGGCGTCCCGGAGATAATCCTGCACCAGTTTGTTCACCCGCTCCGGGGTGAGATCCTGCCCGGGCGCGGGCGATTCAGCCGGCGGCGGCGGGCTGGGCGTCAGGTCTGGTTTCTCTTCCGCCTCCCGTTGCAAGGCGAGGCGCTGTGACTCCGGTAACGCGCTCGCCGTGTCGCTTTTCAGCACGGGCATGTCGGGCAAGGCCGTCGCCGTCGCGACGGTCGTCGCTTGAACATGGAGCGAGGTGGTGGTGTCCGCGTCCACTTTGCCGGTGACGGCAAAACCTTTCCGCGTTTGGTAACGTTTCAACGCGTCGGCCAACACTGGGCTCGTTTGGCCGTCGATATTGCCAAAGTAGAGATTGCGCTTGCGCAGTTCTTCCTGAACCTGCCGCACGGTTTCGTCCGCCCGGGCCACGCTCGAAATCGAGAGCAAAAGACAAAAAAGACAGGTGAGCATGCGCATGGTCCCACCTGCTAAATCGTATGGAATTTATAATTCGGTCGCCTGCCAGAACTTCCGGAACGCCCCTGGCCAGCTCCGATCCATCACCCGCCGCCTCGCTTCCCGGCCCATTTGCGCCCGCAATTGCACATCGCCACTGATCCGCTCGATCGCGCGCGCGAAATCCTCCGGGTCATGCGCCTTGGTCACGATTCCGGTCATTCCGTCCTCCACTAATTCCTTCGGCCCGCCCACGTCGGAGACGATGACCGGTAATCCCGAGGCCTGGGCTTCGAGGACGACATTGCCAAAAGTGTCCGTGGTGCTCGGGAAAACAAACACGTCCGCGGAAGCATAGGCTTTCGCGAGCGCCTCGCCTTTCAGATAGCCGAGGAAAACGGCATCCGGGAGCGTCTTAGCCAAAGCGTCTTTGTAGGGTCCGAGACCGACCACATACAGTTTTACCGGGTGGCCGGCTTCGCGGATTTTTTTGTAAGCCGTCGCCAGCACATCGAGATCTTTTTCGCGCGAAATCCGGCCGACATAAAGCAGCCGCACTTCCTTGCCGTTCACCCCGGCGCCCGGCCAGAAAGTAAGATCGCGGCGGGAGGGATGGAACAGCTCAGTGTCGAGGCCGCGGGGTAGGATCTTCAACTTTTCCGGAGCGAAGCCGCGATCGATCCACGCTTTCCGGTAGTGCTCCGAGTTGACAAAGACCGTATCGACCTGGCCGTAGAGCCAATGCATGTAACTCCAGGCCAGGCTTTCGAGAAAACGGTCTTCGGTCAGGATGCGCACGTACTCCGGGATGTCGGTGTGGTAGATGCCGCTCGTTTCCAGGTTCAGCATTTTCGCCGCCAGTAATCCGACCAGCCCCATCGGCCCCGGTGTGCTAATGATGATCTCGGTGAAATGTTCGCGCTGGATGTAATCGAGGATCTGCATGATCGGCGGAAAGCTGAGCCGTTGCAGCTCGTACTCCGGTAGCGCGAATTCGCCGATCGGCCGGAAGTTTTTGATCGGGATCTCATCTTCGGCGAGCCGGCGGCGCGACGTGACTACGATCAGCTTCTCGCCGGCTGCGACACCTGCCGCAGTCATTTTGCGGATCGTGGTCGCGACGCCGTTCACATCGTCCAGCGTGTCGGTGAACCAGGCGCGCTTCTGGTTCTGCAGCAATGGCGGAATGGCGCCGGTCATCTTGGAAAAAATGTCCCGTAGCCAGCGCCGCGACGGCGCCTGGCTGTGAAACGCATAGAGGTAAGGCGAGAGCAGCACGATGATCGGAGCGATCCCGCTTAAGGCCTGCATGCTTTCGATGACATTCCCGGTGCGGATTTGCTGGACGAATTTTTCGAAGAGCCGAAACGCGAGCTGCTCGCAAACCAGGTTCGCCATCAGGAAGGTCCGCCGCTCCGGCTCGGTCACCCCCTTCATTTCCTTGGCGAGCCGCGCCTTGACCTTCGGCTGCGCGAAATGTTTCGAGAGCCCTTTCCAGAGCGAAACATTTCTCGGCTTCGCCAGCTCGAAAATTTTCCCCGACATCACGCCGTGCGCGATAAACGTCGCCTTTTCCCGCAGCGTGAACTCCGTTGGATCGCGCCCTTCCATGAAGCGCGAGAACATCGTTTCCAGCAGCGGCCCCGTCGGCCCCAGTTTTTCTGTGAACCGGTCCCGGATGAAAACGGCGACGGTATTGTAGAACCCGTGGGACAAGACGAGGGGAGTGCCGCCTTCGCCGCGCGCCTCGCATTTTCCCGTGCGGACGTGCTGCAAAAACTCCGTCGCCGTCCGCGCCTTTGGCGTTTCGGTGGAAGCGCCCGCGACAAACTGCCCGCCGTGATCATCGGAACCGCCGGTAAAAATTTTGCGCCACGGCTCGGGATGGGTCGGCTGGAGATCGTGGCGGTTCGCCATCTCTTCGATCTTCTGCGGTGTCAGGCCCGAGAGAAGTTCGCGCGCGAGCACGCTGAGGAGCGCGTCGCGCAGGCCGTTGATTCCCTCGAAATGTTTGAAGAGCAAAATGAGCCGCTCGAGATGCGCGACGTCCAGTTTGCCGTTGATGCTGTAAAGCGGATGCGCCACCGAATGCGCGATGGCCTGTTGCGCCAGATACTTTTGCAGCTCGAAAATATTGTCGCGTACCGCGACGATCTCCGTGTGCTGCGCTTCTGAAATCCCCCAGACCAGGAGGTGAATCTTGCAGGGATCCTGCGGGAAGTGGGTCGTCACTTCCTCGCTGATGAATGTCCCTTCCAAGGCCGCGATCTCGAGGTTTCCGTCGATCGTGTCGTGATCGGTGATGGTCACGAAATCCATCCCGTGTTCGCGGAGGAGCCGGTAAAGCTCACGCGGATCGCTGTAGCTATCCGGAAAATCGAATCGCCGGAAGAGCCACTCCTCCGAGCGGTCGCTGAAGCGGGAATGAATGTGCAGGTCGCAGCGGCTCATGACAATTCGTTAGGCCCGCCGCCCGGCCCGCCTCTCCGCGATCCAATCGCGATAGGTCGTCGCGTTGCGATTCTGCATCAGGCGTTCGGTTAACCGCAAAATCTGGCGCCAGATCTCGGGATGATCCCGATCCGGCGGGTGAATGCTGACCCGGGCCAGCCGCGACTCCGCAAGGTGGCGCACGAGAAGGTTGTTCCAAGCCAGGCTTGTCCTGCGGCGCCATCCACTCCGCACGCTGTAAGCCAAAGTTCGCGCCTGATAATGTTCTCCGGAACGCAAATCGCGGAGCCCAGTTAACCGCGTCGTGTACTCCAGCTCCGCGTCCGCGGCCGCGCGTTCTCCGAGCGTTCCGAGCAACCACGCCGGCGCAATAAAACCGCGTGGGGTTAACCCAGCCGCCGTGAATTCCTCCCGTGCCTGGGTGATGCGGCGAAAGGCCTCGTCGTAGTCGAGATCGTAAAACTCCCCTTCGTCTTTCGTGTAAAACCGGGTGAACAATTTCCTGGAGACGGACTCGCCGCTCTGGCGCGGCCTTTCGTGAAAGTAACCGTGAATCACGATTTCGTGTCCTTTTGTTTCCAGATCCTGGAGCCAGCGAACGAAAGCGCGATCTTCGGTGGAGCAGCCGCGGCGATGATAATTCGGCACGACCAGGAGCGAGGTTACCGCGACGCCGTGATGAGCCAGCTCCGAGATGATCTCTTGCGCAGGCGCTTGCGTGGCGGGCGCGACGTCGTGGATCGAAACGACCAGGGCCGCGCGCTCCGCTTCTGCCGAGAGGGCGAAAATGGAAGACAACGACGTCGCACTGGCCCCGGTCACGCCGGGGATTTTCGGCCTCAACCCGGGCGCAAACAAGCCTAATCGCTATGCTTTCGCCATCCGCGAAACTTCCTCGAGCTGCGCGCTGGTTACCGGCTGCACCGATAACCGCGACAGGCGGAGCAACGCCATATCCTTGAGCTTCGAGTTTTGCTTGATCTCGTCGAGCGTCACCGGCTTCGGCAACGGCTTCTCCGGGACAATGTCCACCGCGCTCCAGTCGCCCTCGTTCGCCGTTGGGTCCGGATACGCCTCCCGCACCACCTTCGCCATCCCAACAATCTCTTTTCCCTCCACGCTGTGATAGAAGAAGACCGCGTCGCCTTTTCGCATCGCCCTCAGGTTATTTCGGGCCGTGTAATTCCGCACGCCCGTCCACGCCGTCTTGCCGTCCGCAACGAGAGTTTCCCATGAATAGGCGGACGGTTCCGATTTCACGAGCCAGCAGTTCTTCACGCCTCGAATAACTAGAGCAGCCCCGACGATTCCACAACTGCGCCGCGCGTTGCCATCATTCCGAGGCTGGGGAAGTGCGCCGAGGGATCCGGCCGAAACCTCCAAGCTCCATCATCCAAGCTCTAGAGAAGCTCCAAACGACCAAGCTCCAATAGCACCACCCTTGGGTTTGGTGTTTGATGCGGGGTGCTTCCCTGGAGCTTGGAGCTTGGAATTTAAAGCGTGTCGCCGTCGGCGCGGCTCGGGATGACGGTCCGGCGATTCGACAACAGCGTTCTGTTGTTTCACACTCGTTCACATGTCGCGCGGCGCGTTCATCACATTCGAAGGCTCGGAAGGCTGCGGGAAATCGACCCAGGTGCTGCGCCTCGCTGCACGTCTCGAGCAGGCCGGCGTGCCGACGCTCGTTACTCGCGAACCCGGCGGCACCGCCATTGGCGAAAAAATTCGCGACCTTCTCCAGTTCGCGCCGGAAAGCTTCGCGATGACGCCCGAAGCCGAAGTATTGCTTTTCTCGGCCAGCCGGAGCCAGCTTGTGCGGGAAACGATTCAGCCAGCGCTCGCCCAGGGCAACGTTGTCATCTCCGACCGCTTCTTCGATTCCACCACCGTCTACCAGGGTGTGGCGCGAAAACTCGCGCCGGAAATTGTCGAAACCCTGAATGCTTTTGCCGTGGGCGCTGCTCGACCCGACGCGACGTTCATCCTCGACGTGGATGTCGAGACCGCTCGCGCGCGAATGTTGCGGCGGGTCCGTCCCGTGGCGTCGCACGATCGGATGGAACAGGAGCCGGT